>CAYSBM010000100.1:0-303 GCA_964429095.1 uncultured Solibacteraceae bacterium
AAGACCCGGACTCTTTGTCTGGCGCATGAGCCTGCGCGGCGTTGGGTGAAGGAGCAACTGGCGCGGATCATCGACGCTTTCGAATTGGACTGGCTGAAGCACGATTTCGACCTCATTACCTACTGCCAGGACTCTTCGCACACGCACACGCCGGGCGACGGCCGCTATGCAGCCTGCCAGGGCTTTTACGACATCATGGACTTCGTGCGCGCGCGCTGGCCGCGTCTGGTGTGTGAAAACTGGATGAACAACAGCGCCGTGCCGGACTACGGCGTTATCCAGCGGCATCATGTGCAGCTCATC
>CAYSBM010000100.1:313-9386 GCA_964429095.1 uncultured Solibacteraceae bacterium
CGTATCAGCCATTCCAGCTCCGGCAGATGTTCCACGGCCACAGCCAGATTTATCCGCCGGACCGCCAGCACCGCTACCTGAGCCTGGAACCCGGCAAAGGCGACCTCCGCGTGCAGGTACGCAGCGGCTCGCTCGGCGGCCCGTGGACCCTGTTGACGGACCCCCGGCGTCTGGCCGACGGCCAGCTCGGCGAGCTCAAGGAAGAGATCGCTCTTTATAAGCGCATTCGCCCCCTTCTTAGGGGCGCGGAGGTTTACCGCCTGCTGGGCCGCCCGCACCCCAGAGCATGGGACGCCGTACAGTTTCACAACCCGGACCTAGGACAGGGCGTGGTCTATGTCTTTCGCGGGCGTCATCCCGACGCACGATGCCGTGTTCCGCTCGCCCGCGGGAAGGCTTTCCGCGTCAGCGAGGCATTGTCCGGCAAAGCGGCGCCTACCGAGGGGCGTTACCTGGTGGCGGGCATTAGCGAGCCCGGAAGCAGCCGTGTATACCTTTACAGTTGCCGTAGCTGAGCGAGGCCGCACGGCGCGCCGGGTGCAAGAAAGGCGTTCTTACGGTTGGATGGGGCGCGCCAGTTGGACGGCGACGACGCTGTAGACGTCCAGGCGTGGCAGCTCGATGCGGGCGCCGTTGACGCGCAGGCCGCCGCGGACTTCATCGGGCGAGTGCAGCGAAGCGCTTTTCACCACGCCCCGGATTTCCAGGCTCACGCGCAAGACCGGGTCGGGCGTGTAGTTAAGCAGATGGATCAGCAGGCGCTGGCCGGCATTTTGCGAGGCGGCGACGGCCACGACGCCCGGCGGGGCTTCGAGCGTGAAGGGCGCGGGCGCGGCAGCAGTCAGTTCGCGGGCCAGACCGCCGGCAGAGGAGGACGGGCTGAGGCGGAAGATCTTGCCACCGGCGGCGGTGAACGATTCCAGGGCGGCGGCCGCGCGGGGCCGCAAGGTGTGGGCCACGAGCACCACGGCGCGGGCGGCGCGCAGGTGGTCCGCCGTCAGGTCGTGCTCGTAGAGCACGCGGTAAGCCACGCTGCGGGCGGCCAGGGCGTTCAGAACGGCGGCGCCTGCGCTGGACTCGTCCAGGACGACGGCGGCATTGGCCCAAGGTTCGGCGTTGGCAAATAGCGCTTCATTGGCGGCGTGGAAGCGGTTGTAGCGGCCGATGGCCTGCCAGATTTCGATTGCCTCGGGCCGCTCCCTGTAGAGGCCGTCGGCGAAGGAGCCTTCGCTGAACAGTTGCAGGGACGCGCCGAAAGGCCAGGCCTCGGCCAGGGCGAGCTGGTGGCGGCGGGCGGGAATCGGGCGCATGAAGCGGTCGCTGACCTCCCGCGCGCCGTCCTCGACGATGACCGGCTTCCAGCCACGGCTCAAAGCGTAAAGCGCGCGGTACAGGCCGAGGTTGGTGACCAGCCAGCCGCCCTCCACCTCGAGCCATTGCTGTCTGGCCGCAACTGTTCTTGAGACGTTGGCCGCTGAATAGATGCCGGGTTCGGCGCCGTCCTCGGTGCTGATGAGGTTGGTGATGCGGTTCAGCACGTAAGTGTTGGAATGGAAATTGCCGCCCAGCACGAAGCCGGGCTTGCGCGAGGAGCCGTGCTGGTACATTTCCCGGTAGGTCTCGTAAAGATATTCGTTGAAGTTGTTATCGTAGAAGACGCCGTCGGCGCCGGCTTCAATGGCCAGATCGATGCGTTTCTTTAGATATTGGCGCCAACCCGGGTGCGCCAGGCGCGCCATGTAGCGGGTGATGCGGCCGACTTTGGAGTAGGCGGCGGCGCCGTAGGGGGTGGGCTTGCCGTCCGGCCCCGGCCGCACCCAATCCCGGGATTCGGGAACGGTTTCAAACATATCCTCCCAGAAGATGTTGGCGATGGACTGGTAGGCGATGACGCGGATGCCCTCACGGTGGCAAAGGGCGATATAGGCGGCCAGTTGCTCTTGCTGGCCGCGCTCGTGGAGGTTGGAAAAACCGTTCGAGAAAGTGACGGTGATGGTGTTGACTCCGGCCTGTTTGAGCAATGCGATAGTCCGGGGTGTGTACCAGTTGGTCATGCTGTCCAGGTAGTCGGGGATGGGAGGATTGAAGCCGGGCCAGCCGGAGAGAATGGCTTTGGCGGTTTCCAGGCGCCCGCCATCCCAGCGCGCGAAGCGGATCTTGCCGGGCGCGGCCCACAGAGGCTGGGCTTCACGGGCCGGGCCGGCCGGCCAATCGGTGGGGAAGCCGATGACGGCGGCGGGGGCCTTCTCGACCGCGCCGGGCTGTGCGGAAAGCTCTGCCCGCAACAACGGCAGGATCCCGAGGGCGAGGCCCAAGCGTAAGGCTATTCGGCGCGGCATGACAATTACAATGATAAGCGCGCTCCACCAAGCGGGTGCAGCCTACAACAGGGCTGCGCGCCAGCCGGCATCCAGGATCCGGCGGTGGGCGTCGAGCGCGGCGCGATGCTCGGACCTGACGGCGAGGTTGGTGAACTCGCGCGGGTCGCGGTCATGATCGTAAAGTTCCTCTCCGCCGCCCATGCCCTCCCAGCGGATGTAACGGTAGCGGGCGGTGCGCACGCTGCGGCCCACGATGTTTTCGTAGCGCAATTCAGTAAAAGCGGCCTTTTTTACCTGGCGTGACGGATTGTCGAGCAAGCCGGCGAGACTGACGCCTTCCAGGGCGGAGGGCGGCTTCAAACCGCAAAGTCCGGCGACGGTAGGGTAGACGTCCACGAACTCGACCAGCGACCGCGACCGCCGGCCCCGGCCCTTGCGTCCGGGCGCGGAGATGATCAACGGAACGCGCGCCGACTCCTCCATGAGCGACATCTTTTGCCAGCGCGTGTGCTCGCCGAGATGCCAGCCATGGTCGCCCCAGAACACGATGATGGTGTTCGCGGCCAGACCCATGCGGTCCAGGCCGTCCAACACGCGGCCCAATTGGTCGTCCATGAAGGACGTGGAAGCCCAGTAGCCGCGCAGGGCTTCTTTGATGCGCGGCGGGTCCATTTGCATGTTGTTCCATAGGTGGGGGCGCACGGCTTTGCTGGCGGCGGGAATGTCATCGAGGTCGTCGGGCGGATTTTCGGGCAGGGGAATGGAATCCAGCGGATACAGATCGAAGAACTTTGAGGGCGCGACAAAGGGCAGGTGAGGCCGTATGAAACCCAGGCCGAGGAAGAAAGGCTGTGAGCGGTGCTTTTCGAGCAAGGCCAAGGCGTGATCGGCGGCGTTGGTATCGGCCTGTCCGGTGGCGGTGGCCGCGGCGATCCATTGCATGCCAAAGCTCACGCCGGGAGGATTCAGTTTCCGGCCCGTGCCGGGCGTTTTCAATTCCAGGCCCGGGGGCGAAACCGAGTAGTTCCAGGAGGGTTCGTCCTGGTACTTGGGAGATCCGACCTCCGTGGGTACGTTCATGTGAAACATCTTGCCTTCGCGGGCTGAGAACCAGCCGTTGTTCTTGAACAACTGCGGCAAGGTGACCGCATCCGGGTGAAAGTTGCGGAAGTCGACGTTGTTGGCCAACACCTGCGTCGTGGCGGGGCGTAGACCGGTGAGAAGGGAGGCTCGCGAAGGGCCGCAAAGCGGGAACTGGCAGTAAGCTCGCTCGAACAGCGTGCCGCGGGCGGCTAGACGGTCGATGTTCGGGCTCTTCACCAGCGGGTGGCCGTAGCAACCGAGGGCCGTGTTCAGGTCGTCGGCGGCGATGAACAGCACGTTGTAGCGCTGGGGCGCGCGCGCCAAGAGCGGGGCTCCGGCGGCGGCCAGGAAAGAACGGCGCGTCAGCATGGCCTTTCCCTTTTATCACAGCCGGAGATTTGGCGGCGCACCCCGGCCGCGGGTTTATACTCGATCCGTGGAGGGTAACGGAATTATGGAAAATCTGCCGATGCCCGTTGCTGATGTGGACGGAGGGGTGAGCGCCGCCCCGCGCCCAGCTCAACCGGCGGCCACCAGCCGCCGCGAATTCCTGGGAGTGGCTGCCTTTCCAGCGATTCTCAGCGCCGCGAGGAAGGATCGCCCGAATGTGCTGTTCATTGCCGTGGACGATCTGAACGACTGGGTCGGTTGCCTGGCTGGGCATCCGGACACGCGCACACCAAACTTAGACCGGCTGGCGGCGCGCGGAGTGCTCTTCACTCAAGCACATTGCGCCGCCCCGTTGTGCAATCCTTCGCGAGCCAGCCTGTTGACGGGTCTTGTCCCCTCATCGACGGGTGTATACAGGAATTCGCAGCCGTTCCGCAAGTCCACACTGGGCCGCGATGCCATCACCCTTCCGCAATATATGCGGGCGCACGGTTATCACGTGCTGGGGGGTGGCAAGATCTTCCACGGCGGCTTTCCGGATCCGCAGAGTTGGGACGAGTACTTTCCTTCCTTGACAACCACGCAACCGCCCGATCCGCTGCCGCCCGGCAGGCCGCTCAACGGGATCCCCGGCGCCGGCCATTTCGATTGGGGGCCGCTGGATGCGCCCGACAGCGCCATGGGGGATTACAAGGTGGCGACATGGGCCGGCGAGCAGTTGCACAAGAAGCATCAACGGCCATTTTTCCTGGCTTGCGGACTGTTCCGCCCGCACCTGCCTTGGTATGTGCCGCGCCGGTATTTCGACCTTTTCCCGGCAGACAAGGTGACCCTGCCCAACGTGAAGGACGACGATCTGGACGATGTGCCGCCGATGGGACGTAAGTTCGCCAAACCGGATGGAGACCACAAGAAAGTTCTCCAGTACGGCCAGTGGCGCAAAGCGGTGCAGGGATATCTGGCGTCGATCCATTCCATGGACACCTGCTTGGGACGGTTGCTCGACGCTTTCGACAGCTGCCCCTATGCGAAAAACACCGTGGTCGTGCTTTGGAGCGATCATGGCTGGCACCTGGGCCAGAAGCTTCACTGGCGCAAGTTCGCCCTGTGGGAAGAGGCGACCCACAATGTGCTGGCTATCGCCGCACCGGGTGTACCGGCGGGAGGACGGTCGCCACGCACCGTAAGCCTGATGGATGTGGGCCCGACCATCGCGGACCTGTGCGGCTTGGGGCGCTCGCCGGGGCGGGACGGCGTCAGCTTGCAGCCTTTGCTGCGGGACCCCCAGGCCCGCTGGGAGCGGCCCGCGGTGACGACATACGGACGCGGCAATCACTCGGTGCGTGACGAGCGCTGGCGTTACATCCGCTACCGCGACGGCGGTGAGGAACTGTACGATCACCAAACAGATCCCCTGGAATGGACGAACCTGGCGAACCGGCCGGGGCTGGAGGAGGTCAAGCGGAGGCTTTCACGCTGGCTGCCGGCGGTCAACGCGCCCGACGCGCCCATCGAGGAGAGCCGCGCGCAAGACAGCGACTAGTGTGTCAGGCGCCGGAACCGGTTCGAACCCATCCGCTGCTGTCATCTGCGCGAGAATGTGCTGCTTGGCTCGTTGTCGCTGTTCTGCCGCCGCTGTGGCACGCCCAACTGTCACGGCGCTCAGGACCAGTGCCAGCCCGCCGGCGGATGTGATCCCTGACAAGCTGATGATCGATGCGGCCGGCGGCCGGAGCCCCGTTCAGGTGCGGGCGGCAGGGGCTAGGGGTGCTCAGTCCCGGTTAGGCCTTGATCGGCCGTGGCGGGGTCGTAGGCTGGATTGGGAACTGGCATGGCGGCGCCCACCCGCGCACGCCAGCGTTTCAGCATCGAATGCAAATGCTCCGCGCGCCGGGGCTCTTCCTCGATCAGATTGTGGCGTTCTGCGATGTCGCTTTGGAGGTTGTAGAGTTCAAGGCGGCCGTTTTCATAGAACTCGATCAGCTTCCAATCTCCGGCGCGGACTGCGCCGGCCGGTACGCCGCCCTGGTTGCTGTAGTGAGGATAGTGCCAGTACAGGGCGGAACGCTTGGGCGCGCCTGCGCCACGCAGGAGCGGAACCAGGCTCACGCCGTCAATGCGATCTGGGCCGGGCGGCCGGCCCCCGGCGGCTTCCAGAAAGGTAGGCAGGAAATCGATGCTCGCCACGGGTGTGTCCGAGACTGTTCCAGCCTGGGTGACGCCGGGCCAAAGGACAATGAGAGGCACGCGGATGCCGCCTTCGTAAAGGTGCCCTTTGCCGGCGCGCAGCGGGCTATTATCGGTTACCGGAGCCTTCGAGCGGCCTTCGTAGCGCAACCCCCCGTTGTCGGAGGTGACCACCAGTACAGTCTCGCCCGCGATGCCCAGCCGGTCCAGGGTCTGCCGGATCCGTCCCAGGGCGATATCGAAGCTCTCCACCATCGCCGCATACACCGGAGTGGGGAAGTCTTTGCCGCCGTTCTTGCGGCGGTATTTTTCCACCGCGGCCTGACGCGCCTGCAAAGGAATATGCACGGTGAACTCAGGCAGGTAAAGGAAGAAGGGCGATTTGCCGGCGGATTCTTTAATGAATTTTTCGGCCGATTCGGTGAGCTTTTCGGTGAGGTAGTCCTCGCGCGTGCCGCCTTGCAGGTTGGGCAGGTCAAAGGGACCAAAATAGGATTGAGGCGAGCCCCGTTCGGTCCCGGCCACGTTCCAATCGAACCCCTGATTCTCGGGCCAGAAACCATTCTTGCCCAGGTGCCATTTGCCGATGCTCGCCGTGCGGTAGCCGAGCGGTTTTAGCGCCTCGGCAATGGTTACTTCTTTAAGGGGCAACTGTTGTTCGAATTCAGGGGTGAGCAGCCGCGCCGTGGGCCATTGTTTGCGTCCGGGAATCCAGTCGGTCAGGTGCAGGCGGGCGGGATACTGCCCGGTCAGGATGGACGCCCGGGTCGGTGAACACACCGGGCAAGCCGCATAGGCGCTGGTGAAGCGCATGCCTTCGGCCGCAAGGCGGTCCAGGTTAGGGGTTTCGTGGAACGGGTTGCCGTAGCACCCGAAATCCCGCCATCCAAGGTCGTCGAGCAGAAGGAGAATAATGTTTGGCCGCTTGGCCGCGGCAGCCAGAGGGCTGCCGGCAAGTGCGGCCAGGAACTCGCGCCGCTTCAGCATCGCGCTGGGCATGACGTCTTCGCCTCACTTGGGAATTCCGAGATCTTCCCTGAACCTGGCGAGACAATCCTGCCGGGAACCGCGGAACAGATACAGGCGGCCACGGACGGTCTTGGATTCTTTCTGCCGCAACGGACCGAGGCGAACACACACATGCATGCAGTTCCAGGGATTGTGACCCTGAACGGAGAGAAAATCCGTCCAGCCGATTCCGGTCACCCACTCATGGTCGGACGACTCCCGGATGAGGACGCCGGCGCGGGCGTTCACATCCGAGGCCGGCCACTTGTAAGAAAAGACGAACTGGCCGTGATCGGAAGCCGCATCAATCTTTTCGCGTAAAGCGCTGTTGAAATGGATCGCGCGGGAGCTGAGAACGGCCAGGCCACCGGGGGAAAGAAAAAACGTCCGGTTGCGGTCCGGATCGCCAAATTGCCGGGTCCGCGGCTCATGGAAAAGCCCTGCCGCCGTCTGGCGGGCGGCCGTCTCCAGCCGTCCCGGGCTCCAGCAGGGGATAATGCCGGCCAGTTCCGGCCAATCATGACCGGAGAGATTTGTCACCTCTAGCAGCAGGTCCGCGCCGCCTGGCCGGGCTTGTGCCGTGAGGCGGATGGCGGGGGACGTGATCGCCGCCTTGGAACCGTCCTGATCGGCCTCGATGGGGAACTTGTGGCTTCCGGGGGTGTGCTCGCCCGGCGACATCGCGTCAAACATATTCCACTCGTAAAACCACAGGTACATGGCGATGTCCGGTTGTGAGCGCGACTGGAGGGCGATACCGCGATCCCACTTCAGGAGTCTCACATCGGCGGAATTTTTCGCAAATAGCAGCCATCCGGCGAGCAAGAGTAACACTAAGCGCATTGTCTACGGCCTCCCAGGTGAGGTTAACACGGAAGCGGCCGCGCTAAAATGAACTCTGCATGTCCAATCTGCTCGAAGGGCGCACCGCCCTGATTCTGGGAGCCGCCAACCGGTGGAGCCTGGCGTACGCCATTGCGCAAGCGTTCGTGCGCGAGGGAGCCGAAGTGACGCTCACCTGCCAGGGGGACCGGCAGCGCGGCGCGGTTGAGGAACTAGCCTCCGAGTTAGGGGGCGCGCGCGTGGAAACCTGCGACGTGACTGCGCCTGAGGACCTGGAGAAGCTCACCACGGCGCTGGCCCGCGGCGGCATGCCTTTGGATGCGGTGGTGCATAGCATCGCCTTCGCCAGGCGGGAAGATTTGAACCGGCCCTTTGTGGAGACTTCGCGAGACGGCTACCTGCTGGCGCTGGAAGTAAGCGCTTATTCGCTGGTCAGCGTCGCCCGCGCTGTGGCTCCGCTGATGAGACGCGGGGGCAGCCTTACCACGCTTAGCTACCTGGGCGCCAATCGTGTGGTGAAGAACTATAACGTAATGGGCGTAGCCAAGGCGGCGCTGGAAGCTTCGGTGCGGTATCTGGCCAGCGAACTGGGACCGTCGAACATCCGCGTGAATGCTATTTCGGCCGGTCCAGTGAAGACGGCGTCGGCGCGGGGCATCAAGGACTTCTCGAAAATGCTGGACAACGTAGCCGAGCGTGCTCCGCTGCGCCGGAACTGCGAACCGGGCGAGGTGGCCGACACGGCGGTATTTCTGGCGAGCGATCTCGGCAGAGGCGTTACGGGAAACATCTTATACGTGGACGCAGGTTTCCAGATCATGGCTCTGTAAGGGGTTTGATAAACTCGAAGGGAGGGGGGCCTCTGGGAGCAGGCCGGCAGCGATGGGATCGAAACTAAGCCAGATCATCGAATCCGCGGAGGCCATTGCACGCGGCATGGGCGTCACCTTTAAGGAGATGCTCTCGCCGACGCTGACCGAGGACTACCCAGATGGTCCGCCCAAGTTCCAGGAGCGTTACCGCGGGGTACACGTGCTGGAACGCGACGAAAACGGCATGGAGAAGTGCGTGGCCTGTTTTCTGTGCGCGGCGGCATGCCCGGCCGATTGCATCTATATTGAAGCCGCCGAGAACACGGCCACAGAACGCTTCAGCGGCGGCGAGCGCTACGCCAAGGTTTACAACATCGATTACAACCGCTGCATCTTCTGCGGCTATTGTGTGGAAGCCTGCCCGACCGA
>CAYSBM010000101.1:0-8484 GCA_964429095.1 uncultured Solibacteraceae bacterium
TTGCCGGCCGTAGCAGCAACGTTGGGTTCCGCTGTGTTTTGGATGCCTGGCCGCCATAGGGCGTCCCGGTCTTGATCGACAGCAAGGTTGAATGAGCTGGTGATTTGGCCCGTCAGAATGGAGAGACAACTATGAACCGTCGCTATTTCGTTTCCTCAGGGGTCGCAGCGTTCGCCCGTGTGAGGGCGCCCGGCGCGGCTTCACGCCCAAACATTGTGCTGCTGCATTGCCACGATCTCGGCCGCCATTTGGGCTGTTATGGCGTACAAACGGCCGAGTCGCCGAACCTGGACCGTTTCGCCGCACAAGGAGTGCTGTTTGAACGCAGCTTTTGCACCGCGCCGCAATGTAGTCCTTCTCGGGCTTCCATCTATACCGGCCGCTACCCTCACTCCAATGGCGTGATGGGACTCACGCACGGCGATTTTGCCTGGGACCTTCGCCCCGAGGAGCGGCACCTCGGGCAGATTCTTAAAGAGGCCGGCTACGCCACCGCAGGCGTGGGAGTCATTCACGAGACGCATTCCGGCCCTGGCCGCTGCGGCCTCGACGAATATGCCCCTCCCGCCAGCGCGCAAGAAATGGCCGGCGCGGCCATCGCCAGCCTGACCCGGCTTGCCCGGTTACGGGACAAGCCATTTTATCTCCAGGCCGGCTGCATCGAACCGCACCGCTTGCGCGGCGCCGAGCCGCATGCCGACCTAGGCTTCCTGGGAACGGCCATACAGCCATATGCAGCCCGCGGAATCTGGGTGCCAGGTTACCTCAAAGATACTCCCGGCACGCGCACGGAACTGGCGGAACTTCAGGGCGCTGTTCGCCACATGGACCACCAGATGGGGCGCGTGCTTCAGGCTATCGGCGAACTTGGGCTGGAGCAGAACACGCTAGTGATTTTCACCACCGATCACGGCATTGCTATGCCGCGCGCCAAGTGCAGCGTTTACGAGCCCGGCCTCCAGACGGCTTTCATTCTGAGGTTCCCTTCGCGCCAGGGCTGGCACGGCGGCATGCGGCATGGCGTGCTGGTGTCCAATGTCGATTACCTGCCCACGATCCTGGATGCGGCAGGCGTGCCGGTCCCTCCCAATGTGCAAGGACGCTCCCTAACAGCCTTGTTGGACGGGCGGGCATACCAGCCGCGGGAAGCCATCTTCGGTGAAATGACCTATCATGACTACTACGACCCGCGCCGCAGCGTACGGACCGCGACCCACAAGCTCATCGTAAACTTTTCGAGCGCGCCGGCGTTCATGGACCCGTCCCAGTCCTGGAGACCGCGCTCAGACACCATGGAGCCGCCGAACCGCGCGACCGCCTACCATCCGACGGTCGAACTGTACGACCTGGTTCACGACCCCTGGGAGCAAAGGAATGTGGCCGGAGACGCAAAATACTCCGGCACGCTTGCTGAGTTGCGCAACCGCTTGCGCCAGCACATGGAAGAGACTCGCGACCCCTTGCTTGATGGCCCAGTCCCCTGTCCGATGCATCAACGCGCGGTGGGCTGGCTGCGGGGTGCGTGAAAAAAGACGGGCAGGTCAGCGTTAGCCGCCCGGCGGACGGGCAATAATCAGGTAACTGTAGGGACCGAAAAGGACGCTGCGTTCCACCGTCCAGCGGCATTGGGAGAGAAGAGCTTCGACCTCGGCGGGGCTGACACGATGTTCCTTAGGCGGTCCGGGTGGCCGGTCGGCGTCCGGACGCCAATCGAGGATTGCGATCCTGCCGCCGGCGCGAAGAATGCGTGCGGCCTCGGCCAGCACGGTTTCCCGGTCGTCCAGTTCATGCCAGACGTTGGAGAAAAAGGCCAAATCGCAGGCTGCATCGCTCAGGTGTGTCTGGGTCGCGGTCCCCTCGATGAGATCGATCGGGCTGCAATCAGCGGCGTTGGCGATCTTCGCCTGAAGCAGCGCGAGCATCTCCTTCTGGATGTCCACGGCAAAGACGCATCCGGAGGGGCCGACACGGCGGGCAAAGGGGATGGCGAAATGACCGGTGCCGGCGCCGATGTCTGCCACGCGCATGCCCGGCGCAAGACCCAAAATTTCCACGGCCTCAGCGGGCGGCAGGAAGATTAGGCGGGCGGGATCTTCCAATTTTGCTGCCTCGCTGGCGGGAAAGGTCCGTTCATTCATCATTCATTTCATGATGCACCAACCGGCGCCGCAACGCGCGGTCCAGGTTACCGGAACGAGTGTAAGCGCAGAGCGTTGCCTACCACGCACACGCTCGACATGGCCATGGCGGCGCTGGCGATCATGGGCGACAGTTCCAATCCGGTCCAAGGATAAAGCAGGCCGGCGGCTATGGGAATGCCGGCCACGTTGTAGACAAAGGCCCAGAAGAGATTCTGCCGGATGATGCGCAGCGTGGAGCGGGCCAGGCGCAAGGCGGTCACCGCGCGGTCCAAACCTCCTGAGAGCAATACCACGCCCGAAGTCTCGCGTGCGATGTCGGCGCCGGCGCCCATGGCGATCCCCAAATCGGCCTGGGTCAGCGCGGGAGCATCGTTGACGCCATCACCCACCATGGCCACCTTGGCGCCGCCGGCCTGCAAGCGGCTCACCTCGGCGGCCTTGTCCTGCGGCAGCACGCCGGCCAGAACCCGGCCGATGCCCAACTGGCGGGCCACGCGTTCCGCCGTGCCCGGGTTGTCTCCGGTGAGCATGGCAACTTCAAGTCCCAGAGCCAGCAATCCGGCCACGGCCACCGGCGCTTCCTCGCGCAAGGCATCTTCGACGCGAAGACGCCCGATGACGGTTCCGTCAACCGCGACCGTGAGCGAGGCATCCGGGCCTCCGGACATTACCTCAACCATTTTCCCTTCGACGCGGGCGCGCACTCCCTTGCCAACCAGGGCCTGGAACTCGCTGCACTCAGGCGTCTGCATGGAAGCGGCCCGCGCCACAACGGCCTTGCCGTAAGGGTGTTCACTATAACGCTCGGCAGCGGCGGCCAACCGCAGCACCTCATCGGCCGAGTAGCCCTCTTCCGGTTCAATCGCCGTCACCGCCGGTGTGCCGGTAGTGAGAGTGCCGGTCTTATCCAGCACAACCGTTCCGATACGGCCGGCCATCTCCAGATCGGCCCCGCTCTTGAACAGGATGCCCAACTGCGCCGCCCGGCCGGTAGCCACAATAATGGCCGTAGGTGTGGCCAGCCCCAGGGCGCATGGACACGCTATGATGAGCACGCTCACAAAGTGCAGCAGGGCCTGCTCGCGGGTCCCGGCCAACGACCAGACAACAAGAGTGAGCAAGGCGGCGAGGACCACGGCGGGGGTGAACTTCGCGGCGACGATGTCCGCCAGCCTGGCGATCGGCGCCTTCGAGCCTTGCGCCCTCTCCACCAGGGCCACGATCTGCGCCAGTACAGTCTCTGAGCCGACCTTACGCGCCTCAAAACGGAATGCGCCAGCCAGGTTGATGGTGGCGGCGTAGACCGCATCGCCGGCGGTCTTTTCAACCGGCTTGCTCTCTCCGGTAAGCATGGATTCGTCGACCGTGGAAGCACCGTCGCGTATGACACCGTCTACCGGGACGCGCTCGCCAGGCCGAATCACCACCAGGTCGCCAGGCCGAACCTGATCTGCCGGGACTACCACCTCGCGGCCATCCCTGATCAAGGTCGCGGTCCTGGGCGCCAGCGCGGACAGCCGGGCGATGGCGCTCGAAGCGCGCCGCCGGGCGCGGGCTTCAAGCATGCGGCCTAAAAGGACCAGCGTGTTAATCACGGCGGCGGACTCGTAATAAACGGGCAGGGCCCCACCCACGAACGTCGCCACCGACGAATAGCCGACCGCCGTGCCCGTGCCAGCGGCCACCAGCGTGTTCATGTCTGCGGTGCGCCGCAGAAGCCCCTTCCAGGCGCTGGTGAAAAAAGCGGAACCGCAGTAGAAAAGCACCGGCGCCGTGAGGAACAACTGTATCCAGTTTGAACCGGGAAAATGGATAGCGCCGTGCGACATGGAGATCGCCACCACGGGCGCGCTCAACGCTGCGGCGATGCCGAACTTGCGGGCCAGCAAACCTGCTTCGGCCCGCTCAATAGCGGCTGCGTCTTCGGGAATCGCGACACCGTAGCCCGCGCCGCGTATGGAGGCTTCCAATTGCGCGGGGCCGGTGCGCGCCGGATCGTATTGCACCCTGGCGCGGCGGGTGGCGAAATTGACCTCCGCAACGGCCACCCCTGGGGTGCGCCGCAGCGCTTGTTCCACGTTGTGCGCGCATCCGGCGCAGCTCATGCCCGTAATGGCAAGATCCACCGCCGCCAGCGTCGACGAGGGCGCCGGCGGCCTGGCGGCTGAAGCCTCTAACTGCACCAGCCCGGTCGGCTTAGCCATACTCTGCTTTATCGGATGCGGCGCCAATGCCGGCCGTTTCCTCAAATCACTTGGCAGGTCCGGTGGCGCGCATCAAATCGTCCACCTTCTCAGCGATGATTTCCTCCACTGCCGGACGGAACGCAGCAGGCTGCCCGTAGGCGATCATCGCACCCGCGCCCTCATAGCCGCCTTCCCTCAACACGCGTAAGGAAGGAATGTAAGCGAAGACATCGTTGGAATATCCGGCCACCCAGGTCGTATCCCAGCCATACTGGGCTTTGAAGCGCAAAGCGTAGTCCACCACTACCTCGCCGCCCATCACGATGAAGGCCAGGTCCTTGCCAAACCGCCACACCTGGACCGGGTAGGGATATTGGTCCGGCAGCTTGCCGTCGCGGTCGAGCCTGGCCAACATCAACTTAGCGTGGCGGACGGTGTAAACAGACGGGTCAGACAGCCGGCTTTCCAGGTCGCCGCGTGTGGGAGGAGTCTGAAACGGAAGCGCCACATGTTCGAAGGCCGTGCGCAGCGGTCCTGAAAGGCTCTTGGACTTGGCGCTCAGAGCCGCTGAAACCGCCGCGGCCATTATCTTCCCGTACGTCCGGGCAAGCTCAACCGTATGCCGTGGCAAGGGATTGGCATCCGCTCCGGCCCCCGCTACAAAGAGGAACTCCGCGCCGGGATATGCACTCTCGAGTTCGGACTGTGCGAAGCCCGGCCAGTCGCCGTTGAGCTGATAGATCCCTACCGTGGTCGCATGGCAAGCGTAGCCGAACACAGCGGCGCGCAATTTTCCGCCGGGCGCCCGCACAGCCAAAACGGGAACGTCGTGATCGACCGGACCCGGCCAGGCGCGGTGGTTGGCGTGCCGGCGATTAACGGCGAAGCCCGCGGTCTCCTGGGAAAAGCTCAGCATTGCGGGAGAAAGGTTCTTCAGCGCAGCCCCGATGGTCTCCACGGTCTGGCCGATCAGCCAGGCGGTGTAACGGTCGATCACGGCTTGTTGCTCTTCGGTGATGCTGTAAGCCGGCCACAACATGCGGCCGATCACCGGGCCGCTGTGAGTGTGCGAGCTATTGAGCGCAATGCGATCGCGGCTGAGCCCGTACTGGGCGGCGGCGCGCGCGGCGATGGCGTCACCAACCTCTTTGGGGAACCCCAACAGGTCGCTGGTCACCAGCACGGCCCGGCTACCGGACTCGTCCTCCAACGCCAAAGCTTTCACATACAGTTCCGCAAGCACTCCTTCGGAGGGGTGAGTCCGGTTTCCATAACCGGCCATAAAGATGGATTCGCGAGGCGTAATGTTCGCCTTTGCAAGACCTGCGTTCCAACCGGCGTTGAGGGGGTGCACGGCGCCCACCCAGAAAAACGCCGCAAGAAGGATTTTGCGCACCATAATCACTATCATAGCTTGGCAGCGGGGTCAGGCCGAATCACGCGCGCGCTGGTTCAGCTTGCCAGAGCGTCGGATACCGCACGAAGGACATCCTGAGCGCGCAACGGCTTCTGCAAGGTGCCGTGCGCTCCTAGCAGCTCGGCCATGTGGAGGAAATCGGCACCGAAGGCGCCCGACATGGCAATCACCTTCAGCCCAGGCTTGTCGCGCCGGATGGCTTGAATGGTCTCAAAGCCTTCTTGTTCCGGCATGGCCAAATCAGTCAGCACCACGTCGACGTCGAGCCTTTGCAACTGCGACAACGCCTGCCGGCCATTGGCCGCCTCGGCCACCTTATAGCCGCCACTTTCCAACATCATTCGGAGGAGTTTCCGCACAGCTTCATCGTCGTCAACCACCAACACCACGGCCTGGCGGCCGATCTTCTGATCCGTCATTCTGTATCTCAATATCAATGGTAGTATGAAGCCACCGGGTGAACATAGCGGGAGAAGATCCGCCGAAGACACTTCTTCACCTGAGGCCGGACGGCAATGCTGGGCGGGATTGCCGGAGCCGGAGGTGGCCATGATAAGATTAAGTTGTGATGGGAATTCCGAACGTCAAGCGCTTCCGGGCTTTCTGTCCTGTCTGCAACGAAAACTTCACATTGATGGCCGTGGTGCCGAGGGATGCCGACGTAAACGCTTACCTTGCCGACGCCGTGGCGCGCCACGACCATAAGGCGTTTCAGGAAGCCAAACAAGCGCACTTCAAGGTGCGTGTGGGCCAGCAAAAGCAGCGCAAGGCTAAGTAGCTCAATGCATGCGCGCCTTCAGGGTGCGCATGGCCCGCAGAGCTTCCTGGGCGACATCGGCATCCGCATCTTTGCCGAGCTCCTCCAGAGCAGGCAGGGTCTTGCTGTCGCCGCTCGTGGCTAGAATCTGCGCGAGCTGAATTTTCTCCACTTTGGTTCCCTTTCTCAAGGCGTATTCGAGCGTGGAGCGCACCTGTGCGTTGCGGGCCAGTTCGATGAGTAAGGCGCGGGCGGCCCCCTGCCACGAGGAGGAATTCAAGGTGTTTACAAGATATTGCAGCGGGCTAAACTCAGTAAGTTCGGTTCTACCGAGCAGTACGAGGGCAAAAGCCTGCGACAGGCGCGGGCTGACCTTTTTCTCCTCGTTGAATGCCTTTTCGATGATGGGCAAGTCGCCCGGATTGCCAAGGCGGCCGAAGCCTTCGGCGGCAGCTCCACGAAGGCCGTCGTCTTTGTCCTGTAGATACGCCGCAAAGACCTTGCGGTTCTGTTCGTCAGGCAGCATGGCGATGGCGGTCAGCGCGGCCCGGCGCACTTTATTGTTGCGCGCGCGGGCCAATGCCATGCGCAGATCGGGCAACGCGCTCTTGTATTGCAAAATGCCGGTGGTTTCCAGAGCGGCGATTTGCACCCGCTCGTCCGGGTCCCTCAGCAGGAAAGTGATGCGAGCGGCGGCGCTGGGATCACGGATCTTCTGCAAAGCGACCAGGCATTCGTAGATCAGCGTGCTGTCCTTGGAACGTACAGCTTCAACCAGATCGGGAAGCGCTTCCTTGCCCCGCAATATCCCCACCGCGCGCGCAGCGTTGGCCCGCACCTCCATGCTGGCGCCACCGCTTACTAACTTTCCCAGGGCAGTGATCACATCAGACCGCACCTGGACATAAGGGTCGATAATGGCGTCATTGGTGTCTGTGAACCGGCCTTTGATGGAGGACCCGAACCGTTTCAAGCTGGCGGTCAGGCCGGTCTGCACGTAGCCGGGAAAATAGAAATTCACCAAGCCGTCGGTGGCCCGGATCTGTACTTCCGGATCATTGTCCCGGGTGGCTTGTATAAGCGGATCCAGGCTGTACTGCGTGCCGATCTCAACAATGGCTTTCACCGCCTCAACCCGGACATCGGTCACCGGATCGGCAAGCATCTTTTGCAACGTTGGGATGGCTTGCGACCCCTGTTTGCCAAGCTCCCGGGCGGCTTTGGCCCGCTGTTTCGGGCTGGCAGTCTGAGCTTCCTGCCCCGGCGCCAGACCTACCGGCAGTAGCAGGATCGCAAATAAGCAAGCCGCACGGAGCACCATGCTTCCATTATGTATGAAGAAATCCGCTTTAGCCTAGTAGAACATTGAACAAATACCCCACGCCGATGATGCCGGCTGTGAGCAAAGCGACGAAAACCGCCAGCAGCGGCGGGCGAAGCACTTTCCGCAAGATGACCATCTCCGGCAGCGACAGCGCTGTGACCGCCATGGTGAAGGCCAGCACGGTGCCAAGCGGCAAGCCTTTCTGGACCAAAGCCTCCGTGATGGGAAGCACGCCGGCTATGTTCGCATACAGCGGCACGCCCATCACCACAGCCAGCGGCACGGCGAACCATTTGTCCGCGCCGGCCCAGCGGACAATCGCATCCTGCGGAACATAGCCGTGGATGAGCGAGCCGACGCCGATTCCCCCTACGACGTAGGGCCACACCCGGACGAAGATAGAACTGCAAGAGCGCCATCCCTCGGCGATGCGGCCGACGATCTTGATATGCCGGTCTTCCATCGAAGCAGCGCTGCCAAATCCTCTCACCTCCCACACGAAGGGTTCAACCCATTTTTCCAGTCTCAGCAACCCCACCACAACGCCTGTCACCAGGGCCAGGCTCACCCCAAAACCGACATAGACGGCGGTCACTTTGAGACCGAACAAGCCCCATAGCAGCGCGACAGCCACTTCGTTCACCATAGGCGCCGCCACC
>CAYSBM010000101.1:8494-9375 GCA_964429095.1 uncultured Solibacteraceae bacterium
CCAGATAGGAAAAGCTAACCCCCACCGGCACGCCGCCTTCCAGAAAACCAATGAACAGAGGAACCGCTGAGCAGGAACAAAACGGCGTCACCACCCCTACCATAGCGGCCACCAGGTTTCCCAAAATGCTGCGCTTGCCGCCCAGTAAGCGCCGCACACGTTCCGGTTCGAGCCACGTTTGCAGCACACCCACGGTGAAGCTGACCGCCAGCAGCAGGGTCAACACCTTAGGCACATCATAGAAAAAGAAATGCAGACTGGCGCCCAGATGCGACGAAAGCGGAACGCCGAACCAGCCTTCCACAATGCGCCGCGCCAGCCAATCGAAAAGCGCGAAGGGGCTAACCATTAACTCACCTCGGAGACGGCCTCGGCGCCGGCTCTCGTACGATCTCTAACCACGCCGGCCCGGCGACGCCGCAGCCCCGCCAGCTTTGCTTGCACGGAGCAGGTAGGCCACAGTCAAAACGATAGACACGCCGGCTTGCAGCGTTACACTCAGATCGAAAACCGTATAGCCGTAACGCGTCACAGCCTCCAGCCACCTGACCTTGGCCAACATCAAGACGCCGCAGAAGGCAGCCACCCCGGCCAACATCCACTGGGCGCGGCTTAGTGCAGCCAGCATCGCCGGTTGAGGCCGGCCTTCCGCCATAACCTTTCCAGCGAGCGCCAATCCTACCAGCAAGACCAGCGCGGACACCCAGAAATGGTTCGCGTCGAGGGTAAAGCGTTGAAAGGTGACATATTCCAGCAAATGGGGATGTGCCAGCGTCAGAACCACTCCCGCCAGGCAGGCCGCCATCACGATCCAGCCGCAGCGCGCCGCGGCCGACTGTTGGGCCAAACCCGTGTGAGGCAGCAGAAACGCGGCCGCCAGC
>CAYSBM010000102.1:0-9326 GCA_964429095.1 uncultured Solibacteraceae bacterium
CGCCGCGGCGCCCTGCGCCCGCGGCTGGTTCAGAATGAAATCCGGCTTCGGGCGGCCCTGCTCATCGTAGCGCCAGTCGTAGAACAACTGGTCCCCCAACCCGGTCTTGGATACGGTTTTAAGAAAGCGCGCCGGGATGATCTGGTCCGTATCGATGTTGTCCACTTTCAACGGGACCATGCGGCTCTTGAATGTGGTAAACGGCTTCACAGGTACCTCCTCGGGTCGGCCACAGCGCCGGCTACGGCGCTGGCGGCGGCGGTCAACGGACTGGCCAAAAACGTGCGTCCACCCTTCCCCTGCCGGCCCTCGAAATTGCGGTTGCTGGTGGAGACCGAGTACTGTCCAGGAGCGAGTTGGTCGCCGTTCATAGCGATGCACATCGAGCAGCCCGCCTCGCGCCACTCGGCTCCCGCCTCCAGGAAAACGCGGTCCAGTCCCTCAGCCTCCGCCAGCCTTTTCACCTGCTGCGAGCCGGGGACGATCAGCGTGCGCGTCCGCGGATTCACTTTCCGGCCCCTCAGCACACGGGCGGCTTCTCTTAAGTCGGTCAACCGGCCGTTGGTACAGCTTCCAATGAAGACCACGTCCACCGGCTTGCCAAGGAGTGGTTTGCCTGACTCCAACGCCATGTAGGCCAGAGCCTTCTCCAGCGAGCCGCGGGCGATGGGATCGGAAACCCCCGAAGGATCCGGCACCGGCGCGGTGACGGGAATCCCTTGCCCGGGGCTGGTCCCGAAAGTGATCATCGGCTCCAGCGCAGAGCCGTCCAAGCTAACTTGCTTGTCATAAACCGCGCCTTCGTCACTCGGCAGTTGCCTCCACCGCGCTAACGCTTCATCCCAGTCCGCGCCCTTGGGCGCGTGCGGGCGGCCGTAGAGGTACTGATAGGTCACATCATCCGGCGCAATCAGCCCGGCGCGCGCACCAGCTTCGATCGACATGTTGCACACCGTCATACGCTCTTCCATATTGAGCGCCCGGATGGTGGCGCCGCGAAACTCGAACACGCACCCCGTGCCGCCGCCCGCACCGATCTTGGCGATCAGCGCCAGAATGATGTCCTTAGCCGTCACGCCGGGCTTCAACGCGCCGTCCACCTCGACGGCGTAAGTCTTCGAAGGCCGCTGCAACAGGCACTGGGTGGCCAGCACATGCTCCACTTCACTGGTGCCGATACCGAAGGCCAGCGCGCCAAAGGCGCCATGCGTCGCCGTATGGCTGTCGCCACAGACCACCGTCATGCCGGGCTGCGTCAAGCCCTGCTCGGGACCGATCACATGGACCACTCCCTGGTGCGGGCTGTGCAAGCCGAAACAGGGGATGCCAAACTCGGCGCAGTTGGCCTCCAGGCGCGATAATTGCGCCGCCGCCACGGGATCGGCGATGGGCAACGAGCGCGGCGTGGTGGGAATGCTGTGGTCCGCAGTGGCCTGGGTAAGATCCGGGCGGCGTACCCTAAGCCCCCGCGCACGCAAACCGTCGAATGCCTGCGGCGAAGTCACCTCGTGCACCAGGTGCAGGTCAATATAGAGCAGCGCCGGAGCGCCCGGCTGGGCCGTCACCACATGGGCGTCCCAGATCTTTTCGATAATCGTTCGTGGCTGGTTCATATCGCCTCGCAGACCGCTGCGCCAACCTCACTGGTGGTGGCCGGTGAGCCTTTGGGCTTGAGGTCGGCGGTCACGCGGCCGCTGTCCAAGACCTTTTCCATCGCGGCGTTGACCGCCGCGGCTTCCTCCTTCAATCCGAAACTGTACTCTAGCATCGCCGCCACCGAACCGATGGCCCCCAACGGATTGGCCTTCCCCTGCCCGGCAATGTCGGGCGCCGAGCCGTGCACCGGCTCGTACAAACCGGTCCAAGCGCCGGACGGCCGGCGGCCGCCCAGCGAAGCCGAAGGCAGCATGCCGATCGAGCCGGCCAGCACCGCACCCTCATCACTCAGGATGTCGCCGAACATGTTCTCGGTGACCACCACATCGAAGCGCCTGGGATTCAGCACCAGTTGCATGGCGCAGTTGTCCACCAGCAGGTGGTCGAGCGTGACATCCGGAAACTCGCCCGCCACTTCCAGCGCCACCTTGCGCCAAAGCTGCGAACACTCGAGCACGTTGGACTTATCCACGCTGGTGAGCTTCCTGCGCCGCCCGCGCGCCAACTGGAACGCCATCCTCAGGATGCGGGCAATCTCGCCGCGCGTATAGGCCATGGTGTTGACGGCGCGCTCCTGCTCCCCCTCGCCGGAAATGCCGCGGGGCGTGCCGTAGTAGATGCCACCGGTGAGTTCGCGCACGATGATCATGTCCGTGCCTTCAACCAGGTGATTTTTCAGCGGCGAGGAATCCACCAGTGCGGCGTAGGTGCGCACCGGACGCAGGTTCGCATAAACGCCCAAAGCTTGGCGTATGCCGAGAAGCCCCTTTTCAGGCCGCTGGTTGGGAGGCATGGAGTCGAACTCCGGCAAGCCCACCGCGCCCATCAACGTGGCGTCGGCTTCCAGCGCCAGCCGGCGCGTCTCCTCGGGGAAGGGAGAGCCCGTCTTGTGGATCGCCACGCCTCCAAGCAAGGCTTCCGTCAAATGCAAACGATGTCCGAAGCGAGCACAGACGCGCTCCAGCACGCGTACGGCCTCGCGGGTGACTTCGGGCCCGATGCCGTCGCCGGGGATAGTAAGCATGCGTAGTTCCATTTAGGTTGATTGTAGGACGGCGGACAGCGCTAACGGGTGGGCTGAGCTTGCTGGCCAAGCGAGAGGACTTCCCGCACCAGCGAAACAATCTCCTCGTTGCGTACGCCTTTCTTGCGGTCCGCCAGAGCCGTAAAACGCCGGTAGACTTCGTCCAATTGCTCGCGTTCCAGCTTAAATCCCAGGTCCGAGCAACGCTGGTTGAGTGCGTGCCGGCCGCTGTGTTTGCCTAGCACCAGACGGCTTTCTGGAACGCCCACACTGCGCGGATCCATGATCTCGTACGTGGTGCGCTCTTTGAGAAAACCGTCTTGGTGGATGCCTGCTTCGTGCGCGAAGGCGTTCTCTCCCACAATGGCCTTGTTGGGTTGCGGACCGAAGCTGATCAGTTCGCTGAGCAACTGGCTGGCTGGATAGAGCTGTTCGGTGACCACCCCTACCTCAACTGGATAGCGGTCCTTGCGCACCTTCATGGCCATGACCACCTCTTCGAGCGAGCAGTTGCCCGCCCGTTCGCCGATGCCGTTGATGGTGCACTCAACCTGCCGCGCGCCGGCTTGTACGGCAGCCAGAGAATTGGCCACCGCCAGACCCAGATCGTCGTGGCAATGCACGCTGATGATCACATTCTCGCCCAGCGCCTTCGCCATACGGCCGATCAATGCGGCGTGTTCATCCGGCGTCGAATAGCCTACCGTATCCGGCAAATTCACCGTTCCGGCGCCCGCCTCCACCACGGCGCGCGAGACTTGCTCCAGGTAGTCCCAATCCGTGCGCGTCGCGTCCTCGGCCGAAAACTCGACGTCATCCACATACTTGCGGCACAACTCAACCGCCGCTACAGCTTCCTCCAACACCTGCTGGCGCGACTTCTTCAACTTGTACTTGAGATGAATATCGCTGGTGGCGATAAACGTGTGGATCCGCGGCTTGCCCGCCGGTTCCAGAGCGCGGGCGGCACGCTCCACATCCAGGGTGCAGGCCCTGGCCAGCGCCGCCACCCGGATCGTGGGATATCCTCGACTGATTGCACGCACCGCCTCGAAATCCCCGTCGGAGGCGATCGGAAACCCGGCTTCGAGAACATCAACGCCGAGTTCCGCCAGTTTGCCTGCCATACGGACCTTCTCCTCCACGGTCATGCTGCATCCGGGCGACTGCTCTCCATCCCGGAGCGTGGTGTCAAAGATATAAACACGGTTGTTCATCGGGTGCCGTCCGCGCTCCTGTTTGCTCTTGCTGTGCACCCGCTCTTGGCCTGTTCCTCCTCAAGCGGGTACTCCCTCATTATCGTCAGCGCAATCAGATTTAGCAAATTTATATTTTTCACACCTTGAATAATATGTGATAATACCATAAACAAGGTTAATACTGACAAGCTCCGGCATCAGCCCTATGGAACTCTACCCTCTCAAAGTCTTCCTTGCTGTCGCCTCTGAAAAGAGTTTTTCCCGCGCCGCCGAAAAACTCCTGCGCACCCAACCGGCGGTTTCTCTCGCGCTTCAACGGCTGGAGCATGCTTTGGGCGAGAAATTGATTGACCGCAGCGGAAAGGAGCTCTTGCTCACCGACGCCGGACGCATTGTGCTGGATTTTGCGCGGCGGTTCGAGAACCTGGAGCGGGAGCTGGAAAACGCGCTTTCGGAGTTGCGAGACAACGCGGCGGGACGTTTGGTGATCGGCGCCAACGAATCCACCACGCTTTACCTGTTGCAACACATTGAGAATTACCGGCGCAAGTTTCCACGGGTGAAGGTGCAGGTGCGGAGGACGCTTTCCAGCAAGGTGCCGGCGCAGTTGCTCGACGGCGACCTGGAGTTGGGTGTGATCAGCTACGACCCGGAAGACCAGCGGCTGGTTTCGCGGGTCATCTACACCGACCACCTGTGCTTTGTGGTTCCTCCCGGACACCGCCTGGCGGGCCGGGAAAAGGTTTCCATCGCCGAACTTGGACAGGAGACCTTTATCGCGCACAACGTGGTATCGCCGTACCGGGAGGTGGTGGTCCGGGAGTTTCACCGGCGCCGCGTGCCGCTCCAGATGGACGTAGAGATGCCCACCGTGGAAAGTATCCGCCGCATGGTGCAGATGAGGGAGGGAGTAGCGTTTTTGCCGCACATGTGCGTGGCGCAGCAGATCGCCCAGGGAACCTTGTGCGAGGTGCGGGTCGAGGAATTGAACGTGGAACGGAAGATCCGTCTGGTCTACCCGGCGCGGCGGGCCCTCAGCCATGCCGCGGAGGCGTTCCTGGAAATGGTGGAGCAAGAGGGCAGCCTTCAGGCGGCGTCTCCGGACGAGCCGCCCAGGGAGTAGAATTCGGAGAGCCATGCGAAAAGCGATTCTGTTGTCGGCGGCTGTATTGATCCTGGCCGGCTGCGGAGCAAGGAAGACC
This sequence comes from uncultured Solibacteraceae bacterium, assembly GCA_964429095.1. Lineage (GTDB taxonomy): Bacteria > Acidobacteriota > Terriglobia > Bryobacterales > Bryobacteraceae > JAJFUV01. The sequence goes on from CAYSBM010000102.1 coordinate 5,082, forward strand.
GTGGCGGACCTTACCCAACTAACCGAAGAATTCGTTTACACCAACCTGCGGTTTTCGCCCGTGACGGCCACGCAGGTCGGCTACCATCAACACCATGGTTTGATCCTGGACGAGTTGCTGGACGACTTCAGCGCCGGCTCACTGGACGAACAGCGCAAATTCTACGCCGGCTTCCGGAAGCGGCTCGAGGCCATCGCGCCGGAGAGGCTTTCCGAGGAAGACCGCGCCGACTATGACATCCTGCTCAACCAAACCTCGCTCGCTTTACTCGAGCTGGACACCATTCAAAGTTATCACCACAATCCCACGTTGTATGTGGAGCTGATAGGCAATGCGGTGTTCAGCCCGTGGTCGCGCAACTATCCCCCCACAGCGCAGCGCTACGGTCATATCATCGCGCGGCTGGGCCGGGTGGGCGCATTTCTGGAGTCGGCGAAATTGAACTTGACGGATGCGCCGGAAATCTGGCTGCGGGTGGCGTTGGAGGAAAATCAAGGCAACATCGCGCTGATCGACAAGACGCTCCGCGAGCAAGCTCCTGCCGAGTTGCGGGAAGAATACGGCCGCGCCGCGCAACGAGCGCTGGAGGCGCTGCGCGGATTCAACGCCTGGCTGAAGAACGATCTAGCCAAACGCAACTCGGATTGGCGCCTGGGGCCGGAAAAATACGCCGCCAAGTTCCGTTACGCTCTGGGAACCGGTCAGCCGCCTGCCATTCTGTTGGCGCAGGCGGAAGACGACATAAAGAGGGTCCGCAAACAGATGTGGGACTTGGCTCTGCCGCTGCACAAGAAGATGTATCCCCGGCACCGGGACCCGGTGGATTTGAATCTGATCGTGGGAGAAGTCCTATCCAAGATCGCGGACCGGCATTCGACGCCGGCCACCTATTTCGCCGACGCGCGCCGGGACCTCGAAGAAACCCGGCGTTATGTCAAAGAGAAAAATCTGCTGCCGCTGCCCCCGCACGACAATTTGCAGGTGATTGAGACCCCGGAGTTCATGCGCGGCATTTACGCGGTAGGCGGCTTCAATCCGGCGCCGGCGCTGGAACCGCAGCTCGGCGCATACTACTGGCTGACGCCGATCCCGGCGGACTGGCCCAAGGAGCGTATCCAGAGCAAGTTGCGCGAATACAACTATTACAGTCTTAAGCTGCTCACCATTCACGAAGCCATGCCCGGCCACTACGTCCAATTCGAGTACGCCAACCAGGTGGAACCTCAGGCAAGGCGCGTTCTACGCGCCATTTACGGCAACGGCCCCTATATCGAGGGTTGGGCCGTTTATGCCACCGAAATGATGCTGGACGAGGGGTACCTGGACGGCAGTCCCGAGTTGCGGTTGACTTTTCTCAAGCAAGTGCTGCGCTTGTTGGCCAACGCGGTGCTCGACATACGCCTGCACAGCGCCGGCATGTCGGACGAACAGGCCATGGAATTGATGGTGCAGCGATGTTTCCAGGAAACAGAAGAGGCGGCGGCCAAGCTGCAACGGGCCAAGCTGTCCAGTTGCCAGTTGCCAACGTATTACGCCGGCTGGCAAGGCTGGCAGCAGCTACGCCGTGATTATCAAGCCAAACTGGGAGGGGATTTCAAGCTGGCTGAGTTTCACCGTCAGGCGCTGAAACCAGGAGCGGTTCCCATTCAGACGCTCAGAAGACTCCTGGGCTTGTAAGGAAGCGCAGGGTCTCCTGCATGATCCTCTGCACCGAGTTGGGGCTCAGCGCATGCCCGCGTCCTTGAAGACGGATCAGCTCGTAGCGGACGCCGGATGCCGACAATTCGCGAGCCAGAGCTTCAGCCTGATCAGCCGGCACAGCCCGGTCGTCTTCGTACTGAAAGATGAGCGTGGCAGGTGCGCCCGGCCTCACGTAGGCCAAAGGCGAGGCTTCCCACAGCTTTGCATCGCCACGGGCGGCAGAGCCGAGAAAGTCCTCCAGCAGCTTGGCGGTGGTCTTGCCGGTGGTAGTCTCTAGATTTCGCTCGGCCTCAGGCTGCATCTTCCAGCAACGCAAATCCGTGGGTCCGGAAATGTCAATGACCGCTTGCACAGCTTCCTCCGCCCGATGTGGCGCATAGGCGGCTAACAGAGCCAGGTGAGCGCCAGCGGAAGCACCCATAACCGCCACCCGCGAGGCATCCAACCGCCAGCGAGCGGCATTCATGCGCAGAAACCGGATTGCTGAACGCACATCCTCCACTTGCGCCGGGTATTTGTCGGCCGGCGCCAGGCGGTACTCAACGGCGGCGGCGGCCAGACCGTGCGCTGCGAACTGGCGAATGACCCGATGAAATGACCTCCTGTGTCCCATGGACCAGCCGCCGCCATGCAGACATACGACCACGGGGGCGTCAGGGCCGCCTTCGGGCGGCAAAGCCAAATCCAACTTAAGTTCCCTTTCAGCAATTTGCTGGTAGGTCAAGCCGGCCAAAAAGAAGCCCTGGCCGCCGGCCCAGCTTCGCTGGCAGGACTCGCGCCAGGCGGCCAGACTGCCCCGCATACGCGCGATTTCTGAAGGAAGGCGGGAGGCCAGATTCACGGTCTCATGCGGGTCGGCCGTCATATCAAAGAGCAGGTCTTGACCGCCGTCCAGGATTGTAAGCAGTTTATAGCGGTTCTCGATGAGCGCCAGCCGGGGTGAGCCGCGCGTGATGCGGCTGGTCTCGAAAGCCAGCGGGAAACGTCTCTCTTCGACACGGCCATCCAGTAGAGGCAGCAGACTCTCGCCATCCAACGGCCTCCGGTCCACCGGCCCCAGACCCAGCGCGTCCAAAATGGTCGGGAAATAATCCGACGTGGAGCAGGCTGCTTGGATCACGCGCGGCTTTGAGTAGCGGTCCGGCCATTCCAGGATGCCGGGCACGCGAATGCCACCCTCAAACAGACTGGCCTTACGGCCTCGAAACGGGCCGGCTGAGCCGGGCCATTCCGGGCTCTCCCGGTCGCCTTCCGGGCCATTGTCGCTGGCATACCACAGCATGGTATTGCCGGCCACGCCGAGGCTTCGCAGCCGGGCGCGCAAACGTCCCACCTGCCGGTCCAGGGCCGAGAGCGCCCCCCAATAGTGCTGCTGCGTTTCGCCATAGACGGCATAGGGCGCGCGGTCTTCGGCCGCGGCCAGAAACGGCGCGTGCGGTGCATGAAACCAGATCACGGCCAAGAAAGGCTGCCTGGCCATCGCCGCGCGTTCAATAAAGCGCAACGCGCGGTTCATGATGATCCGCGAATCGTCGCCCCGGAGAGCTTCGCTCACCGGCCGGCCGTTTTCCCAGTACTCGGCAGGAGGCGGATCCAAAGTGGGCACTTTCCGCACCGTCGAGAACCACTCCTGAAAGCCGGCGTCGGAAGGCGACGACTTCATGGGGCCTTCAAAATCCCCCAAGTGCCACTTTCCGAAATGGCCCGTGCGGTAACCAAGCGGCCCCAAGATTTCCGCCAGTGTCACTTCGCGGGAAGGCAGAGCGTACTCGGACCTCTGGCCGGCTTGGCCGGCGTTGGCGAAAAAGATACCGTAGCGGAAAGGGTGCCGTCCGGTGAGGCAACTGCCTCGTGTCGGTGAACAAACCGGCGCTCCAGCATAAAACCGCTCGAAGCGCACGCCATGTTGCGCCATCTCGTCGAGACGGGGCGTCCGTAGAATTTTGTGGCCATGGTAGCCGGCGTCTCCCCAACCCTGATCGTCAGCCATCAAGAGGACAATGTTGGGGCGGGGCGGAACCCGCCGTCCTGTCATCAGGGAAGGCGCCGCAGCGCTGAACAGAAAATCGCGGCGCGGCCAGTCCTTCATCGGTTCCCCCTTGCTAGTCCAGCCAGCCATACTCCCAGGCGGCTTCGTACATGGCCACGATGTTCTCGGTGGGGATCTCGGGCATCAGATGCTGTGACGGAGCAATGGTGAATCCGCCGTAAGGTTTGAAGGTATCGATCCGTTCGCGAACTTCGCGGCGCACATCGTCAGGAGTGCCGAACGGGAGAGTCTGTTGTGTGTCGATGGAGCCGTGAAAGGCCAGCCGCCCGCCAAACTGGCGCAGCAGTTCGGTGGGGGCCATTCCCCGCGCTCGCACCTGAACCGGCTCCAGGATGTTCAGTCCGCATTCGATCAGGTCCGGCAGGAACGCGCACACACTGCCGCAGGAATGCTGCATTACTTTCAGACCGTGTTTCCTCGCCAAACCGTAGATGCGCTCGACGTGCGGACGAACAAAACGCCGCCACATGCCCAGGCTTATCATGGGACCGCGC
>CAYSBM010000103.1:0-9324 GCA_964429095.1 uncultured Solibacteraceae bacterium
GCTCTCACGCGGCTTTATCGCCATGTGATGGGTCCGCTGTTGCACAACCCTATAGTGCGCTGGGGGTTCTTGACGGCGGTTGTTCTGCTCCTGCTCGGCTCGATGTCACTCGTCTATGTCGAATTCGTCAAAGTGAAAATGCTGCCGTTCGACAACAAGAGCGAATTTCAGATCATCGTGGACATGCCCGAGGGAACCACGCTCGAGCAGACAGCCATGGTGACGCGCACGCTGGCCGCCCGTGTCATGACGCACGAAGAAGTGATCAACGTGCAAACTTACGTGGGCACGGCTTCCCCTTACAATTTCAACGGCCTGGTGCGCCACTACTTCCTGCGGCGGGGGTCTAACGTCGCCGACATACAGGTGAACCTGCTCGGAAAGCATGACCGCTCGGCGCAGAGCCACGACATCGCCAAACAGATCCGGCAGGAGATTTTCCCGCTTGCTCAGCGGTTTGGGGCGCGGGTGAAGGTGGCCGAAGTGCCGCCAGGGCCGCCCGTGCTCCAGACCCTGGTCGCTGAGGTCTATGGCCCTACCGAGCAAGGCCGGCTCAAACTGGCCCGGCAAATCCGCGACCTGTTCGATCGCACCGACGGCGTGGTGGACGTGGATTGGTATGTCGAAGACGATCAGCCGAAATACAAGCTCATCGTGGACCGTGAGAAAGCTTCTTTGCACGGCGTCAGCGAAGAGGATATCGCGCGCACCTTGCGGCTGGCCTCGGCCGGCGAAGCGGCCGGTTTGCTCCATGCCGAAGGGGAAAAGGAAGACGTTCCCATCATGCTGCGCCTGGACCGCGCCACCCGCAGCGATCTGGACCGCTTGCAGAACCTCAAGATTCTAGGCAGCGCTGGCAGGCTGGTGGCTGTGCGGGAGTTAGTGACGGTGCAGAGCGCAATCGAAGACAAAAGCATTTACCACAAGAACCTGATGCCGGTGACCTATGTGACCGCCGACGTGGCCGGGGCCATGGAAAGCCCTGTGTACGCCATCCTGAAACTGGGGCCGGAAATCGACAAGATACGGCCGGAAGAAGGCTATAAGATCGAACAATACACCGCGCACCAGCCCTTCGACGAAGCCCGGTACGCCATGAAATGGGACGGTGAATGGCATATCACTTACGAGGTCTTCCGCGACTTGGGGATCGCCTTCGCCGCCGTGCTGGTGCTGATCTATGTCTTGGTGGTGGGCTGGTTCCAGAACTTCCTGACGCCGCTGGTGATCATGGCCGCCATCCCCTTCTCGCTGGTCGGAATCCTGCCGGCGCACGGTCTGCTCCATGCGTTTTTCACCGCTACCTCGATGATCGGATTCATCGCCGGCGCGGGTATTGTAGTCCGCAATTCCATTATCCTGGTGGACTTCATTGAACTGCGTCTGGCCGAAGGCCTGCCGCTCGATCAAGCCGTGATCGACGCGGGCGCCGTGCGCTTCCGCCCCATGCTGCTGACCGCAGCCGCCGTAGTGGTGGGCTCAGCGGTGATACTGTTCGACCCAATTTTCCAAGGCTTGGCAATTGCGCTGATGGCTGGCGAGATTGCGTCGCTGGCCTTATCACGCATGACCGTTCCCGTGGTTTACTTTATGTTGAAGAGGAAGAGGAGGCACGCATGACAGTAGATCGTTACCTGCGCTTGGCCGCGGGTTTCTTCGTGCTGTTATCACTCGCGCTGGGCGTATGGGTGAATCACAACTGGTTCTATTTCACGGCCTTCGTGGGCTTGAACCTGTTCCAATCGGCGTTCACTAACTGGTGCCCGCTGATGAGCATTCTCAAGAAGCTCGGCGTGAAGTCCTGCCCGCACGAAACGGCCGGCTAACGGGCTGCGGCCAGCGCCGGGTGTTGCTTCAGCCAACCGGCGGCTGTGGCGGCCGCAATCTCGGCTTGATAGCCGGCGCGGCGGAGTTCGGCCTCTTGGCGGCTGTCGATGGTCATCTTTGCATGACTGGGCTTGACGTCTTGGCCTGCGTTTTGCAACTGCACTTTCAGCGCCGCCAGCGCGGCTTCCAGAGCCGCCACTACCGCGTGGGCTTTGGCATTTCCATAAACCGCCGCCACTGGCGCCTGAACCCTCACCACCGCGCTTAGGATTTCCAGCGCCTGGTCCCGGCTGCTTCCTCCAGCATTCAATGTCGCCACCGACTGGGCGCAGGCGTCACTGACCGCTTGGGCATAAGCGATGATTTGACGCGCCGTATCTTCGGGGATCTGGCCATCCATTTCCAGGCTGCTGGCCACGGCAATGGCCACCGAAGAAGCGCTGGAAACCGCGCTGAGCGTGGCGATTAAGGCGGTGGCCCGGTCCGTCTTGCAGCCGGCCAGACCAACCATCAGGGCTGCTGACACCAGAGATAGGCGTAATTTCATAGGCTCGATAGCGGTAAACCGCTCCTCCGCGCCCAGTATCGAAGCTCGGCTGGCGGCAGCGCGCCGGCTCTTCCCGCAACCTCTTGAAAACGCTAAGAATATTTTTCAGCGCGCCCTGTGACTGCCTTCCCGGACAGCCACCGCCGCCACCTCGTGCGGACCGATCTCCAGGCACAGCGCCGCGCCGCCTGCGCATGCCTCCAGGGTTCGTCCGCTCAGCAGTTCCGTCCAACTGCGTCGCCCTAGTCCAACCGGCACGCCCAGCACCGGCCCGCGCACCGTCCGGTAGCTCTCGTTATAAAGCGTGTAAACAGTCTCGCTTGCCGTCGAGAAACGGTTGGCCAGCACTGCCGGGTTCAGCGTGGCCACCAACGGCTCGGCGTCCTGCGACTGGAAGGCGCCGCTGTGGGCGCGCAGCACGGCGTGCGCCCGCCGAATAAACTCGCGCACCTCGGACGGATACCAGCTTCGCGCATGGCCCTTGAGCCACACCCCGTTGCCATGAAAGAACGACTTCTTGATGTCCGCTGTGGTCATGGCCCGCGCGTCAATGCCTTCGCTGACCATGTCGAACAACTTGAAATCCGGAAAGACGAAACGAAACAGGTTGATGGCGCCCGGCGAACGCCGCTCGTCGGCACGGTTGATGGCGTAACAGAAAGCCCCGTCGGCATACGGAGCGTTGGCATCCGGCGGCATCTCTTCGATATATATCGCCGCGCCCCGGTCCACCGTGTCCAGCGCTTCTCGAATTTTCTTCATCATTTCCCGCTCTCCCCAGGCCACGGTAGCGCCGGGCGGGTGGGTGTGCGCAGGGTTGTAACAGGCGCGGTCAGGACGTGAGAAACCGAATTCGTCGATGTAGAACGCTTGCGCGCCCGTCTGGGCGGCGACCGTTGCGTAGGTTCCCGCCATCCAGTCCTGCCAGTCGGCTACGCGCGGGCACATGAAGATTTCAGTGGGCGCTCCGTTCCAAGCCAGCGGCTCCTGATTGCGCGCCCGGATTTGCCACTGGCGGGCGCGCGTGCGTCCGATTTGCGAACGCACGTCGATCAGGTAGCCCTCCAGGTACAACCCTGTGGGAACGCCCAACCTGCGGGCGGCTGCGATCCCACGGCGGAAGTCCTCCAATCCACCCAGTTCGTAGCGCGTGTACTCACCCACGCGCCCATATTGCTCTGAATACGCCCAGCCGGATATGTCCACCAACTCAATGCCGCCAAACTCACGCGCACCCTCCTCGATCAACCTCTCGAAGGTGTAGTGATTGCCCCGCACGTCGAACAGCATCCCCGAGCCGCCTAACGGGTAATCGCGGCGGCAATTGTAAATCGCTTCAAACCAGGCTTTGCGCGGGGATGCCGGCCTATACCAGGTGCGCACCCAGCCGCGGTAGGCCTCAAGAGCCGCCCGCCACCCTCCGGTGTGAAAACCTGCCGCAATCGCCGGGGAACGGAAACTCTCTCCCGGTTCAAGCCGCAGGTGCTGCCATTGGGCGGAGCCCCGCACGCGGTAGGAGTAAGAGACGCTCATGGCCGCGCCCACACTGGTCTTGGCCAGCCGGAAACGCTTGGGGGCCAGGTCCAAATCTTTCACCAGCAGGTAAATTCCCGCTCCTTGCCGCGGGTTGTAAAGATCCATGAATTGCAGGGGGAAAGCGCTCGAATAATCCTCTTCGAGTTCGGCCGGTTCCCATCCGAACACCGCCGCCGCGCGCGGGAATAAGTAATGGGTCTGGAGCGCACCGCCCACCGCCAGCGGGCCCAGGTTCGGGAAACGCAGCGGTAGTTCCACAACGCGGCTGCCGGCGTTGTTGAGTTCCACACCAAGCCCCAACTCCGGCGAGTCATCCACCTCCAGCCGCACCCTCACCACGAGCGGCCCGGCCGAGTAAGTGGCCACCGCCGCCCTTCCTTCCGCCTTCACTTCCAAGAGGGTCAAGCTTGTTCCGAGATCAACAAGGGGTTCCGCGCTCCCGGCCAGCAGCGGCCCAGCCAGTTTGTGGTCTAAGCGCACAGGCTTGAGGCCGGCGCGGGCATCGAATTCACATCGGTAATAGCGGTTGTCGAGCGCCACAATGCCGCCGCGCACGCTTGCCGAGACCCGCGCCGGCTGAGGGGAAACCGCCTGAACCGGGGTGTGGAGCGCCCGTGAGGGCCCCCAGGCGACGTCAGAAAGCAATGGCCGGCCGGTGTTCAGCGTGACGCCGAGTAATGCCACAAGAAAATTCGCCGCCCGGTCTCGCAGGCGGAGCCGGCGTAGGGCCGTCCCCGGCCGCGCCGGCACCAGCCATGCTGTCACCAGGCGGTCCACGATGCGGTGCGTCCCGGCCGCAACGTCGTAAGGGAAGATCTGATCCACCGTGCCGTCTTCGTATTCCAGCTCTGCCACCAGGCGTTCCGCCTCTCCCGCGCCGCGCTTCGGGTCAAACTCCGCGCCGGCCAGTCGCGTCGCGGCCAGCAGATAGATCTCGCTGGCTCCCGTCTTCAGCGGAACCGTCAGGACTTCCCTGCCCCGCAAAGTGGTAGCGCAGGCCGAGCCGGTCCGGAAAGGCAAACCGGCAAACCACACCTCCGGCCCAAGCCAGGGTTGCGCCTGAATGTCCAACTGTTCCAGCGCCGCGCGCGCCGTAGTGTTTGCTGATCCATCCAAATCCAGGGCCCGGAACCGTCCGGCGGGGGCGCGCCGGGCAGTAGTGAGCGCTTCGGCCGGCACGCGCGCGGCCTTAGCGCCGGAACGGGCCACAAACCGTATGTAGTCCAGCTCCAGGCTGGACCCCGCCTCGAGGGTAATCACGATCTGATCGCAGCGCGGATTCACAAGCCGGGCGCTCAAATCTGTTTCCAACACGTGCCAGGCGCCGTCGGCGTGGAGTTCCGAAGCCTCTACGGCACTGACAGGCATGCCTTTGGCGAAAGGATTTTCGGGGTTGGCCGCTCCCGGAGTCACCGGTCCTACACTGCCCGGACGCAGGCTCACCAGCGTGCCCCGCTGAACCAGCCCGCCTGCCCGGTAGCGCATTTGCAAGCGAGGATACTCGCCCAGCCAGACCGGCTCGGTCGTGTGAACCCAGCGCGCTGCTCCGCCAGGGGCTTCAAAGCTCGCCACGCCATCTTGGACCCGCAACGGGGCGCCCCAATCTGCCGGGAGCGAAAAATCCTCGCTCCAACCCACATCCAACCGGGGGCCACCCGCGAACAGGCATCCAAAAGCCAGAAGAAAAGGCAACGCCAGACGCATCTATTTATCCTTAGGCCAAATTTCCCGCCGGGGGCTTGTGTTCGGCGGGAGGAAATCGGAAACTATCCTACTATGGACTCGGCACTTGCGATCCACAGGCTGCACTTCGCCTTCACCGTAACCTACCATTATTTGTTTCCTCAACTGACCATGGGCCTGGCGCTGCTGATCGTCATCCTGAAGACGCGCGCCCTTCGCAGCGGGGACGAGCACTACAACCGGGCGGCGCGTTTCTGGGCCAAGATCTTCGCTATCAACTTCGCCATGGGCGTGGTGACCGGCATTCCCATGGAGTTCCAGTTCGGCACCAACTGGTCGGCTTTCTCGAAAGCCGCCGGGGGCGTTATCGGGCACACGCTGGCCATCGAAGGCGTGTATTCATTCTTCCTGGAATCGTCCTTCCTGGGCCTGTTCCTGTTCGGAGAGAAGCGCTTGAGCCCGAAAGCGCATTGGTGGACGGCTTTCCTGGTGTGTCTGGGCGCCTGGCTGTCGGGTTATTTCATCGTGGCCACCGACGCCTGGATGCAGCACCCGGCCGGTTCCACGCTGGGGCCGGGCGGGGCGTTTATCCTCACCAGTTTCTGGGCTTTGATCCTGAACCCCTGGGCCTTGTGGCAATATGCGCACACCATGTTGGGGTCCATCGTTACCGCCAGCGTCGTAATGGCTTCAGTGGGTTCGTTCTACCTGTTGAACGGCCGCTTCGAGCCCTATGGCCGCACCTTTGTGCGCCTGGGCGTGGCGAGCGGCCTGCTCGCCGCCGTGCTGCTGCTGTTTCCTACCGGCGACGGACAAGGCAAGATGATCGCCCGTCACCAAAAACCCACACTGGCGGCCATGGAGGGCCTGTTTGAAACGCAGCAAGGCGCGCCCATTGCCATCGTGGGCCAGCCAGATACAGAAAGACGGCGTCTGGACAACCCGCTGACCATCCCCCGCGTGCTGAGCTTCATCACCTATCAACGCTGGGCGGCCGAAGTCCAAGGTCTGGACGCGTTTCCGCGGAGCGAATGGCCGGACAACATGCCGCTGCTGTTTTACTCGTTCCATATCATGATCGGCCTCGGCACGATTTTCATTGCGCTGCTGGGGCTGGCTTTCTATAAGCTCCGCCGGGGCGTGCTGTTTCAATCCAAAGGCATGCTGTGGGCTCTGATGCTGCTGTTGCCGTTCCCTTACATTGCCAACACGTTCGGCTGGATGACGGCGGAAATTGGGCGGCAGCCCTGGGTCATCTACGGACTGATGCGCACTGAATACGGCGCGTCGCAGAACGTCTCGGCGGGCAACGGGTTGTTCACCCTGTTGGGTTTCCTGGGTGTTTACGCGGTGCTCAGCATCCTGTTCTTGTTCCTGGTGCACCGCGAAATCGATCATGGGCCGGAACCACCGGCGCCGGAAGCCGTGAATCAATAGGAGGAGACCGTCAATGGAGACCGTATGGTTCTGTATCGTGGCTGTGATGATTGCGACCTATGTCGTTCTGGACGGTTTCGATCTGGGAGCCGGTATTGTGCACCTATGGGTGGCGCGCACAGACACCGAACGCCGTAAGGTGTTGCGCTCCATCGGTCCGGTCTGGGACGGCAACGAGGTGTGGCTGCTGGCCGCAGGCGGCACGTTGTATTTTGCCTTCCCCGCGCTATATGCTTCCAGCTTCAGCGGTTTTTATCTGCCGCTGATGATGGTGCTGTGGCTCCTGATCGCTCGCGGCGTGGCCGTCGAACTGCGTAACCACCTGTCCTCCGCCACCTGGACGCCTGTCTGGGATGCGGCGTTTGCGTTTTCCGGCATCCTCCTGGCGGTGTTCTTCGGCGCGGCGTTGGGCAATGTGATTCGGGGCGTCCCACTCGACGCGCAAGGCCAGTTCTTCCTCCCCCTGTGGACCCACTTCGGCGTTACCGGCCAAGTGGGGATCCTCGACTGGTACACCGTGCTGATCGGCGTGTTCAGTTTCGTCACCCTGACTGTGCACGGCTCGCTGTGGTTGGCTCACAAGAACGACGGCGAAATCAATATACGCGCGCTGCGCATCGCCCGGCTGGGCTGGCACCCGCTGGCGCTATGCACGCTGGCGGCTACCTACTTCACCTTCCGGGTTCAGCCGCAGGTTCCGCTCAACTTCGCCTCGCATCCTTGGGGCTACGTCTTCCCGGCGCTGGCCATCCTGGGACTGATAGGCATGCGCCGCGGGCTTCACGGCTGGCCCTCTGAAGGAAGGGCGTTCTTGGCCTCCTGCCTGTTTATTGTGGGCATGCTGACCAGCGCGGTCTTCGGCGTGTATCCGAACGTGTTGCCGGCCAACTCTGATCCAAGGTTCTCACTCACCATTTACAACGCCGCAGCTCCGCCTTATGGGTTGAAGGTGGGCTTGGCGTGGTTCATCCCGGGCATCCTGCTGGCCTGCGGCTATACGGTCTTCGTCTATCGGCACTTTGCCGGAAAAGTGAGGCTGGACGAGGCCGGTTACTAGCCCAAGGCTGCGCCGCAAGGATTGATTCAGCGAAAATTCACGCGGCTCTCATTTCGGTTTCACAGCCGCTGTGAAAAATATACACAGCAGGTGGAACGATTGATCGGGCTGCTGTGGAGTGCCGGCTTATCAACATCCCAGATCTAACTAAAAATTGAGCATAGACGCCAACTTGGGTCTTTTCATGCTTCTTGGTACATGTTAGAATATAGCAGTTTTTCTGTCATAATACATCAGCTTGGCGCCGTTCCGGGCTAGATGGGCCGAGCGGGGTATCAAAGGGGAGGTGTGTATGTACAAGAAGTGCTTTCTTTTCCTGGGACTTGCAGCCGTTGCCTGGTCCCAAACATTTACGGGCTCCATACGTGGGAGGGTGACCGATCCCGCGGGGCTCGCTGTGCCCAACGCCCAGGTCACCGTAACCGAAATCAACACCAACACCATACCCAAGACCACGACCAACGACGTGGGCGACTATCTGGTGAGTTTCCTGAAGCCTGGCGATTATACGGTGTCGGTCTCCTGCGCAGGTTTCAAGTCCAGTCTTCAAAGCGGCTTACGGCTTCAGCTCAATCAAGCCATGACCGTGGATGTGGTGATGCAGATCGGCGCGGTCAGCGAAAGGGTCGATGTCTCGGCTACGGCCACACAACTGAATTACGTTTCGCCGGAAATCGGGCACATCGTCGACTCCGACCAATTGATGAACGTGCCCTTGATAGCCACCAACTCACGCGGCCGGTCCCCGGTCTTGCTGGCTAAACTGGTGCCAGGGGTGACCTCAACGAGCGCCAACAATAGCAACATCAACAACTTCAGTTTCGGCGGGGGCCGCCCAGTAACCAACGAGATTATGGTGGATGGCCTTCCGACTACCAATCCTTCGGACCAGACCTACACGCTCACCCCCAGCCCAGACTCGGTGCAGGAGTTTAAAGTGCTGCCCACACCGTTCACCGCCGAGTTCGGCCATACCGGCGGGGGAATCATGATGCTGACCTCGAAAAGCGGGACCCACGTTTACCACGGCGCACTCTATGATTACTTCCGCAACCGGCTGCTCAACAATCGAAACCCTTTCCAGACAACCAAGTCGGCTCTGAAATATGTCCAGAACGACCCGGGGTTCACCCTGGGCGGCCCGGTCTTGATCCCCAAGATCTATAACGGGCGGGACAAGACGTTTTTCTTCGTGGACTTCAATGTCACGCTCGCTTCGAACGGCAACCTTTTGAAC
>CAYSBM010000104.1:0-7991 GCA_964429095.1 uncultured Solibacteraceae bacterium
CAACAACAGGTGAACGGTGGCGGCCAGAAAATCACGCGAGAGGAAGAAATAGTCGATGGGGTAGAACGCCAGGCAAACAGCCGCCGCCCCCGCCACAGCGGCCCATGAAATCCGCAGCCGTACGAATCCTGAGACCAGCAGGCCCCGCAACAGGAACGCAGCCCCCACCAAGATTGCGGCCGGGACGTCGAGGAGGCCCGAGCCCAGCACCGCGAGATATCCACTGGCAGCCAGGCCTAGCAGTGAGAACTCAAAAAACAGATCCGGGCCCCGGAATCCATTGGCGGGCAGACTGCCCATGCTTGTTATTTTACCAACCACCCTATGACATCATCTTTCCGGGGCTGCTAGCTGTGCTAAAACGATTAGGTGCTGCTTACGCTGCACCATGACCAGCCGAATTCGGAAGGCGCTTGCCGCAGCTTGCTGGACCTCAATTTGCTGGAGCGCGTGCGCGTGCTGGACTCGCGGGCGAGGCGCAAAGGACTCAGTTCTCTCGACCCCAGCCGCAATCCGCTGATCAGGATCGGCATGCAAGTGAGTCCGGACGGCCTGGTCACCAGGAACGGCTACGGCGTATTCAGCCTGGCATGGCGGCCCGCGCGCCAGGGCGAATGGCTCGAGCAAGTCATGCAAGAGGCCGGTCAATTGCGAGCGGCCATCCGTGAGGCTCACGGCGTACCGCTGCGTTTCCTGATATGGGCGGGCGGGGATGGGGCGGCCGAGGACAAGGGCGTGTACGCGGCAGCCGGGTTGCTGAAGCGGGGGCCCCGGTGCTACGTGGTGGATTCTACCGATCCGGCCCAGTTAAGCGGCGCGCTGGCGGACATGCGGGCGCGCACGAATTCGAAGTTGGCCGACGTTTTGCGAGGTCTGCTGGCCATCGGCATGGCCCCAGCTCAGACGGGTTGCGAACCGCTGATGGTCCTGGAGCGGCTGGAAGCCCTGTACCGGAAGCACAGGGTAGATCCCCGGGCGAACTTTCTATGCCTGGCGCCCGCCGGTTCGTCGCTGGACGAGTTGGCGCGCGCCCGCGGTTGGCGCCGGGTGGATCTTCTGCCGGACGGCGGAAGCGCCCTTGCAGGCCACCACAGCGCGCCGCTCAGCCGGGGGAGTCTCTATCCGCTGGCGCTGGCTGGCGTGGACTTGCGCGAGTGGATGGCCGGGGCCTGTCTGAGCGACGACCGCATTTTCACGGCGCTGCGCCTGGCGGCGTTTCTGCACACGCAATCGTTGGCGGGGCGGGACAAGGTCACGCTGCTGTTGCCCAAGGCCTGGCAGGGCGTGGCCCTGTGGACCAAGCAGGATTTTGAAATGAGCCTGGGGCAGGCCGGATATCCGGGGATCAAGATTGTCGCGGGTGAACGGCCCCGGCTGGCGAATTACCGGTCCATGAGAGATCCTTTGCAGGACCGGGTCTTTTGGGCGGTGCAGCAGCGCGGCATCCCGCACCCGGAAGCTCGCAAGATTACGCTTCTGCGGCGTGCGGGTTACCCCGTGGCGGCGCTGAGCCTTCCGCCGAGCGCGCCGCTTTCATCCTACATGCAGTTTGTCCATTATACGGTCTTTGGCTTGGCGTGCCTGCGAAGTGTAAATTTCGTGACGCAGCCAGGGACGGAACTCTACGAGAGCATCGCCGCCCGGCTCTACAAAGAAGCTCTCAAGCTGGGCGGCATCGAAAAGGCCAAAGAGTGGGGGCAGATGTTGGAAACGCCTCGCCAGTCGCAGTTCCGCAACTGTCTCACGCTACGCTATGACCGCTTGCCGGAGCCGCCCGCCACGCCCTGCCGGCACGCAAGCGAGGTCTACGCCGCCCTGCTCGGCCAGCTGGCCGGCGCGCGCAAGGTGGACTACGGCGGGCTGGCTTTCTTCGGCGATACGCGCTATTCGCCCCACGGCCGAGCGCTGCGGAAGGTTCTGGACCGCGCCGGCGAGGAGCTTTTTCGCGCCAGATTGAAGCTGCGGGGGGATGGGGGGGAGGGGCCGGCCATGACCCACACCTGCCATGAGATGATCGTGGGCAGGGGCCGTTGTTTCTTGACCGTGCTGATCGCCGAACAAGGCGACTGCGTGCCGGAGAAAGCTTATCTGCGGGCGCAGTACCTGGCTACGCAGATCGCTATGGCCGGGAAAGGTTGCCCGGTGGTGAGCATCACGCTCAAAGGCCTGACTGAGGAATCGTTGGCGGCGCTTGCGGCGTTCTTTCATGAGGCGGCCGCGGCCTTGAAGGCAAGGCGGCCGTAAAGGAGACGGGAAGGGAAGCGATTCATGGCGAAGTTCAAGCCGATACGGGCGAAGAAGAAGACGGCGGGCCCGGCGAGAAGCGGGGTGCCGTGCATCATTTTGCTGGTCTCTGGCATGGTGTTGCTCCTGTTGTTGTTTTACGCGGTGGTGAGGTCTCAGTGAATTTGCGGATCGACCAGCGGAAACCGGATCAGATCCGGCCCGTGAAAATTACTCCGGGTTTCTTGCTGACGGCCGAAGGTTCGGCGCTGATCGAAATCGGTCAAACCCGGGTGCTGTGCGCGGCGACGGTTGAGGAGGCCGTGCCGTCGTTCTTGCGCGGTACAGGCAAAGGATGGGTCACGGCGGAATACTCGATGTTGCCGCGGGCGACTGTGACGCGCACCGTCCGGGAGGTGAACAAGGGCCGGCCCTCGGGGCGCACCCACGAGATTCAGCGGCTGATTGGCCGCAGTCTGCGCGCGGTGGTGGATGCGTCGGCGCTGGGCGAACGGACGGTGATCGTTGATTGCGATGTGCTGCAAGCCGATGGCGGCACCCGCACTGCGTCCGTCACGGGCGCTTTCGTGGCATTAGGGCTGGCGCTGGACCAGATGGCGGCCTACGGAACGCTCCGGCAAGTGCCCATACACGACTATGTGGCGGCCGTCAGCGTGGGATTGATTGACGGTACGCCGGCCGTCGATCTGTGTTACGAGGAGGATTCGCGCGCTGAGGTGGACATGAATGTGGTGATGACCGGCGCGGGGCGGTTGGTAGAGGTGCAAGCCACGGCCGAGCGCGCGCTGTTCGACGAAGCCCAGCTTGGACAGCTTCTAAACTTGGCCCGCGTGGCGATTGCGGAACTGGTGGAGGCTCAGAAGGCCGTCCTGAAGCTGCCATGAAGCTGTATTGCGCCACCACTAATGCGGGCAAACTGCGCGAATTCCGCCTGGCCATCCATGCGCTGAGCGGGGGCGCCTGGACCGCTGAGCCGCTGGAAGGGATCCGCGACATTCCGGTGTTTGAGGAGACCGGGACCACTTTTGAAGCCAATGCCGCCGGCAAGGCGGCTTACAACAGCCGTTACGCGCCCGGCCTGCTTTTAGCCGACGACGCCGGGTTGATGGTGGATGCACTCGGCGGCGAGCCGGGCGTTCACTCGGCGCGCTACGCGGGGCCGGGTGCGGATGATGAGGCCAATAACCGTTTGTTACTTGAAATGATGCAGGGCGTTGCGGACCGCACGGCGCGTTTTGTTTGCGTGGTGGCGCTGGCTGAGCACGGCAGACTGTTGGGCTGCTTCCGCGGTTCGGTGGAAGGCCGCATCCTGGAAGCGCCCCGCGGATGCGGCGGGTTCGGCTACGACCCTTTGTTTTATTACCCTCCATTCCACTGCACCTTTGCCGAAATCCCCGGCGAGCGCAAACAAGAGGTCAGCCACCGCGGGCGGGCGTTGAAAGCCATGGTCGATTACCTGCTGGCGGAAGGCAGAACAGGCTCGGGACGGTCTTGACCGCTCAACGGTGCCAATGGCGCCAGACGGCGTAACCGATGAGGGTTTTGCCGTCCTGAATTTTTCCGCCCGCGACCAATTTATCCAACTCCTCCGCCGTGAACCAGTGGCACTCGATGCGCTCGTCTTCCATCGGGCAAGCCTCACCCATCCGCACTCCGGCGGCCAGGTAGATGGTCATTTTCTCGGTGAGAAAACCGGGGCTGGGATAAAATTCCGCCAGTTTCTTCCACCGGCGGGCGCGCAGGCCGGTTTCTTCGGCCAACTCGCGGCGTGCCGCCTGAAGCGGGGTCTCGCCTGGATCGATCCGTCCGGCGGGCAATTCCCATAAGGGGCGGCGCACCGCCAAACGGTATTGCCTGACCAGCAAAATGCGCCCGCGTGAGTCCAGCGGCAGGATCACCGCCGAGCCGCCGTGGTGGACGACGTAACGCAGGATCTTCACGCCCCCCGGTTCGACAGCCCGTTCCTCACGCACCGAAAACAGGGGATTGGAGTGGCGTGGGCGGCTTGACAGCAACTTGGCTTTCATCTTCTCAGGTCCTTTTCAAGAGCGCCAGAAAATCTTCGAGCGGCCGCGTGTTCCAGATGTCGGCGGCCGTGAGCCACCCGCGCCGCGCCATCGACACGCCATAATGGATACCAGCCAGGTGCGCCGGGTGGTGCGCATCGGTGGATACCACGAAACTGGCGCCCTGAGCCTTGGCGGCCCGTATGAGAGGGGCGTGCAGGTCCAGGCGCGCCGGGCTGGAGTTGATTTCAAAGGCCACTTGCCGCCGGGCGGCTTCGCGCGCCACGAGTTCAAGGTCGAATGCATAGGCCTCGCGGCGCAACAATTCACGGCCGGTAGGGTGCCCGATCACTCTCAGGTAAGGGCATTCCAGGGCTTTGAGGAGGCGGTCGGTCATGGCCGCTGGCTCCAGATTCATCGCGCTGTGAATGCTGCCGATGACCAGATCGAGTTCGGCCAGCGCGTCCGCTGCCAGGTCCATGGAACCATCTTTGCGGATGTCGCACTCGATGCCGCTGAGCACTCGAATGCCCAATCCTCTGCGATTCGCCTCCCGTACGGTTTGAGCAAGAGCCACCACACGCGCCTCATCCAGGCCGTTCGCCATGGCCAGAGCTTTCGAATGGTCCGTGATGGCGATGTATTGGGGGCCGAGAGCGCGGGCGGCTTCGGCCATTTCCAACATCGAGGCGCGCCCGTCGCTTTCGGTGGTATGCATGTGCAGATCCCCGCGGATGTCGCTACGTTCCACCAGCACGGGCAAACGGTCCTCGGCTGCGGCTTCGATTTCACCCTGGTTCTCCCGCAATTCAGGCGGAATCCACAGCAGGCCAAGCCGCCGGTAAATCTCCTCTTCGCTCTCGCCAGCGACTTTGGTTTCATCCGGCATCCGGAACAAGCCATATTCGCTGAGCTTGAATCCCATGCGGATGGCCCGGTTGCGCAAAGCCACATTATGGTCTTTGCTACCGCTGAAATATTGCAACGCGGCGCCGAAGCTCTCGCGCGGGAGAGCGCGCAGGTCCACTTGCAGATGTTCGGGCCCAATTTTAGCGCTGGCTTTGTTTTCTCCCCGGCCCAGCACCTCTGTCACCCCGGGGTAGGCAAGGAAGCGGTCGATTGCAGGCGCCGGTGCGGTTCCCGTGGCTAGAATGTCCAAATCCCCCACGGTTTCTTTCCGGCGGCGCAGGCTGCCGGCCGCCACGATCTTCTCCAGACCACCGCCCTGGCCCAGATGCTCCAGGATGGAGGCGGCGGTCCGGTCCGCGAAATCAAGCAGGAAACGGCCCGCGCTCTGGCGGTAAGCGGCGATCGAACGAAGCACTTTTTCTTCCAGTTTGGCGCCCATGCGCGGCAATTCCCGTAGTTTGTGCTCACGCGCCACGCGTTCCAAATCGTCAATCGTGCTCACCCGGTAGTGTTCCCAAAGGGCGCGGATGCTTTTCGGCCCGAGTCCTTGGATCTTTAACAACTCCAGAGCCGTGGGCGGATACTTGGCCAGCATCTCGTCGCGCCGCTCAAAGCTGCCTCTCGCGGCTATTTCAGCCAGCGCTGAGGCCAGCCCTTTGCCGATGCCCGCGATGCTGGTCACGCTGCGCGAAGGGTCGCGGACAATGTCCAGGATCTGCTCCGGGTAAGCTTCGATCACGTTGGCGGCGTTGCGGTAACTGCGGATACGGAAGGGATCCTCGCCGGCGATTTCCATCAAATCGGCGGTTTCAGCGAACATGGCGGCTACAGCCCGGTTGTCCATGGAGGGAAACTTCTTTGATTGTAGCGGGGCGGGCGGCCGGCGAGACTATGGCTCATCCGGGGGTGGCCACGAGTTGGCCTGCACTTGCGGATGCGGCTCCACATGCACCAACACGTCGGCGATCCAATCCAGTTGTTTACGGATCTTAAACCGCACTTGGGTGGCGATTTCGTGGGAAGCCCACACAGTCATATGCGGATCCACCTCGATATGGATGTCCACATGGTAGGTGAAGCCCGTCTTGCGCGCGAAACACTTCTCAACAGCAAGTACGCCTGGCACGGCCAGGGCGGCGCTGCGGATCTCGCGCATGCGTTTTTCCTCGGGCATGGTGTCCATCAGTTCCGAGGAGGTCTCCCGGACTACGCGTATGCCCAGCAGGATGACCAGCAGGCCCACGCCGAAGCCCCCATAGTGGTCGGCGGCCAAGAACCGGACCGGGTCAGAAAGGGTCAGGCTGACGGCACACAGCGCCACGAAGCCCGACAGGATGTCGACGCTGTCGTTCCAGGCATCCGCCAAGAGGGCGGCGCTGCCAAGCTTGCGGCCGAAATGAAACTTCGTCCAGCTCAGGCCGCTCTTGACCACGATGGAGAGCACGAGCGCCCAGATGGCGTAGGATTCCGGTGCAGTATGCGCCTGGCCGACACGCTCAAGCGACCGCATGCAGATGGCCGTTCCAGTGCCCGTCAGGATCATGCCGATGCCGAGGCCGGTCAAAATCTCGAATCGCCCGTGTCCATAAGGGTGTTTGGCGTCCGCCGGCCGTGACGCCACCAGCAAGCCAAGAAACACGATGCCGCTGGCCAGCACGTCGCTGGCCGATTCCACGCCATCGGCCACCACAGAAGTGGAACCGGCCATCAGACCAACCACGATTTTCACCACAGCCAGCATCCCGCTGGCGCCCATGCTGGCTATGGCGACCCGCCGGCCGACCTGGTTGGCGCGATCCATTCCTGCACTATAACCCAGCCGCGCGTGCATGCGTTGAACAACGCGGTTTACGCCCGAGGCGGATTCGTATATGATTCGGAAGGGGGCGCTTATGGGCGAGGGGGTGTGTGACTAGAGGCTGCCCGGCAACGGGCCGAGAGGGCGTGACATGGACAAGTTGGCGCAAAACCTACAAGCAGCGTGACTAAACAAAGCGCGGAACGCCACGACGTACCTCACCAATTACCTGATGAGCCGGCAGAAGCTTTCGGGGCGGATCAAGAGTTTTGACAAGTATTCCGTCATCCTGGAGTCGAACAACCAGGAACAATTGATTTTCAAGCATGCTATCTCCACGGTGGTTGTGACGCGTCCGTCGCATGGCGTTTCAACGGGTTCCCAATCCGCGGGCGCCTCCACCGGGACGGCAGCGGGCGCCTCGGGGCACCCGGCGGAGGCTTAGCGTATCGGTCCGTCTCCCGCAGTTCGGGAACGCGCTTTGCTGGTAGGGGTGGAGTTCCGCGCTCGCCCGAACGCTCGCTCGCCGGTTGCGGCGGGGCCTTTCTACCCGGCTGAAGAATCCATGGAGGAACTGGCGGCGCTGGCATCCAGCGCGGGCGCCGAGGTGCTGGCCTCGGCCGTGCAAACGCGGCCTGTGCCGGATGCCGCAACCCTGATCGGATCCGGGAAGGTCGAGGAACTTTCCCTGCAAGTCAAGGCGCTGGATCCCTCCGTTGTGATCTTCGACCGGGAACTGACGCCCACTCAACAGCGCAATCTGGAGCGTGCTCTAGGCTGCCGGGTCATCGATCGCACCCAGTTGATACTGGACATCTTCGCGCGCCGCGCCCGGACCCGGGAAGGCCAGTTGCAAGTGGAGCTGGCGCAGTTGAACTACCTGCTGCCGCGACTGGCGGGACGGGGCATCGCCATGTCCCGGTTGGGAGGCGGCATCGGCACACGCGGTCCCGGAGAAACGCAACTGGAGACCGACCGGCGGCGGCTCTACCGGCGCATCCGCCAATTGGGGAAGGACTTAGCAGCGGGTCGCG
>CAYSBM010000104.1:8001-9285 GCA_964429095.1 uncultured Solibacteraceae bacterium
CCGGCAGCGGCAATCTGTGCCGCTGGCTACGGTGGCTTTGGTCGGCTACACCAACGCGGGCAAATCGACATTGTTTAACCGCCTGACCGGAGCCGGAGTGCTGGCGGACGCCAAGATGTTCGCCACGCTCGACCCGACGGTTCGATCCATCACGCTGCCCAGCCGGCGCCGCGTGCTGCTGAGCGACACGGTAGGATTCATACGCAACTTGCCGACAACGCTGGTGAAAGCTTTCCGCGCGACGCTGGAAGAAGTAACCGAAGCCGCCTTGCTGCTGCACGTGGTGGACGCCTCTTCGCCCCACGCCATCGGCGAGACGGCGCACGTGCTAAAGGTGCTTTCCGAGATCGGCGCCGGTGATAAACCCCAGATGGTGGCTTTCAATAAGTTTGACCTGGTAGGCGGTTCCGCGCAGCAGCGCGAGTTGGCCTGCCGCCGGCTCGTCGAGGGGCTGGGAGGGGACTTCCAGGTTCGCACTGTGGCCTTTTCTGCCCGCTGGGGTGAGGGCTGTGACCAGCTGGTTGCCACGCTTGATGAGATTCTGCCCGCCGCCCCTGTATCGATCGCCCGTTTCCGTCTCCCCATGTCCGCGATGCCGGAAGTAGACATGCTGCACCGGCAGGCCAAGGTGCTCAAGCTCAATTATTCTGCGGAGGGTTGCGAGATCGAGGCGGAGGTGGCCGAATCGCTGCTGCGCCGTCTTAGGCGCTATTGTGTGGAAGAAACCGCCGGCTAGATGGGGGTGGCTGGTTTATATTTGTTCTAGCGGATGAATATTCCGAACTTTCTGACGATCCTGCGGATCTTTTTCGTGCCGCTGTTGGTGGCCGTGCTGGTGGCCGGCCAACGCAGCCTGGGATGGGGCGATGTCCGCGTTTCCAACGCCATGCTTGCTCTGGCCATCTTTCTGGCCGCTGCGGCCACAGACCTGCTGGACGGTTATCTGGCGCGGCGCTGGCGGCAGGTGACCACCGTAGGCACGCTGCTCGATCCCATCGCCGATAAACTGCTGGTCTCATCGGCCTTGGTGTCGTTAGTGGAGGTGCACCGTGTACCGGCTTGGATGGCGATTTTGCTTATCGGCCGCGAGTTCGCCATTTCGGGCCTGCGCAGCATTGCCGCCGCCGAGGGTTACGCCATCAAAGCCAGCGATCTCGGCAAGACGAAGATGATCGCCCAGGTGTTGGCGATCTCGGTAATCATTCTGAGCATCCGCTGGGATCACTTGCATCTGGCCGGCATGCTCTGCATGTGGGCGGTAGTGGCTTTCAGTTTCGTCTCCGC
>CAYSBM010000105.1:0-9203 GCA_964429095.1 uncultured Solibacteraceae bacterium
CCCAGCGCCGACCAGCCGGCGTTTCAGCGCCTGGTCCAGCAGCGTCTGGATTCGGGGAAACTCGCCGTGATTATCGCCCGGCGCAACTGCCTGCTGGCCGCGGGAAAGATCAAGCAATACGAACGGTGCGAGGCCAGCAATGACTAAGGTGACCAACGTGGTGATTGCGGGGCTGGGCGGCCAGGGCGTGGTCCGCGCCTCCGACATCCTGGCCGACGCCGCCTTCCGCGCTGGTTACGACGTGAAAAAGAGCGAGATCCATGGCATGAGCCAGCGCGGCGGCTCGGTAGCGAGCGACGTGCGCTTCGGCGATAAGGTCTTTAGTCCCATGGCGCCGCCCGGCGAAGCCGATTATCTGGTGGTGTTGGATCCGGGGCAAGTGGAGACCAACCTTGGGCAATTGCGTCCCCAAGGCCTGCTGATCACGCCGGCTTCGATTGACGAACGGAAGCTGGTGAACCGGCGCTGCCTGAACGTCGGGTTGTTGGGTGTGCTGAGCGTTCACCTGGATATCGCCGAACAGATGTGGCTGGATGCGCTGCCCGCGGCTTTCCCCGAGAAATTGCTCCAATCCAACTTGCAAGCCTTCCGCTTGGGCCGCCAGGCCGCCAGGGAAAACCCATGACTGAAGTATCAACTTTGACCACTCACGCCTACCACCCGGCCAGCGCGCCGGACTATGTGCCGGTTCCGCAGATGCGCCAGTTACAGTTGGCGCGCTTGCAAAGCGTCGTGCGCCGGGCTTGGGACAAAGTGGCCTTATACCGCGAAAGGATGGACGCGCGCGGTCTCAGGCCTGAAGACATCCGCTCGCTGGAAGATCTCCGCCGGCTGCCGTTCACCGCCAAGACCGACCTGCGCGACACCTACCCCTTCGGCCTGTTCGCCAGTCCCATGCAGGAGGTGGTGCGCCTGCACGCTTCCAGCGGCACCACCGGCAAGCCCATTGTGGTGGCTTACACCAAGGAAGATGTGGATGTGTGGACCAACGCCATGGTGCGTTGTTTCGCCGCCTGCGGCGTCACGCACGGCGACGTGGTGCAGAACGCCTACGGCTATGGACTTTTTACCGGCGGCTTGGGAGCGCACTACGGCGCGGAGGCGCTGGGCGCCACGGTCATCCCGATTTCCGGCGGCAACACCGACCGCCAGATTATGGTGATGCGGGATTTCGGCGTGACCGCCATCTGCTCGACGCCGAGCTATTTCATTCACCTGATCGAGCGCGCCGCCGAACTGGGCGTGGACATCCGCGCTCTGCCGTTACGGGTCGGCATCTTCGGCGCCGAACCCTGGACCAACTCCATGCGCCGCCACATCGAGTCTGCTGCCGGTATCCGGGCGCAGGATATTTACGGGCTTTCCGAAATTATCGGTCCCGGCGTGGCAATCGAGTGCGAATGCCAGAACGGCCTGCACATCCTCGAAGACCATTTCTTCCCGGAGATTATCGATCCTGAGACGGGCGAGCCCCTCACCGACGGGGTGGAGGGAGAATTAGTGCTTACCACGCTCTCCAAACGCGCCATGCCCATGATCCGCTATCGAACCCGTGACATCACGGCCCTGATGACTGAAGCCTGCCCCTGCGGCCGCACGCTGCGCCGGATGCGCCGCGTAGGACGGAGGGCCGACGACATGATCATCATCCGCGGCGTAAATGTCTTCCCCTCGCAGGTGGAGGCCGCGTTGCTGGCGGTGGAGGGTACGCTGCCCCACTACCAGATCATCCTCACCCGGGAAAAGGGCCTGGATGTTATGGAGGTGCAGGTGGAGGTAACGCCGGAGACCTTCAGCGACAAGATCGGCGCTATGGAGGAGCTGAACCGCAAGCTGGTTCACGCCCTGGATCAGACCCTCGGCATCCGCGTGGCCGTGCGCCTGGTCGAACCGCACGGAATCCAGCGCAGTGAGGGCAAGGCGAAACGCGTCATCGACCGCAGAAACCTGGAACAGTGAGGCCCGAGCTATGAAGATCCATCAGTTGTCGTTGTTCCTGGAAAATAAACCCGGAAGGTTGTTGGAACCCTGCCGCTTGCTGGCCGGCGCGGGCATCGATATGCGCACGCTGACGCTGGCCGACACCGCCCAATTCGGCATCCTGCGCATGATCGTCTCCGACTGGGAAAAAGCGCGGGCGCTACTGAAAGAGGGCGGCTTCGTGGCCAATGTTGTGGAGGTGGTGGCGGTCGAGGTGCCGGACCGCCCCGGAGGCCTGGCGGAAATCCTGGAAGTCTTTCAGGGCGCGGAAATCAATATCGAGTACATGTACGCCTTTCCGACGGGAACCGTCGAAAGCGCGGTGCTCATCTTCCGCTTCGACAAACCCGACGAGGCCATCCAGAGGTTGCAAAACGCGGGTATCAACGTATTGGATAGCGTTCAGGTCTACAACCGGATCAGGAGATGAGTGTCGCCCACACCATACGCCAGCAACTCGAGCGCGCCTCCTGGATCCGGCGCATGTTTGAGGAAGGGCTGCGGCTGAAAGCCGAGCGCGGGGCGGAAAACGTCTTCGACTTTACGTTGGGTAATCCGGAGGAAGATCCGCCGGTTGAGGTGATGGCCGCTCTGCGCCGCCAGGTGGAGGCCAACCCGCCCGCCAGCCACGGCTACATGCCCAACGCGGGATTCCCCCAGGTGCGGCAGGCGCTGGCCGCGCGCCTCGGCTGCAAGACCGGACTGGACTTCACACCCCAGCACTTGCTCATGACCGTCGGCTCGGCGGGGGCCATCAATACCGTGCTCAAGGCCATGCTCGATCCGGGCGACGAAGTCATCGTTCCCGCGCCGTGCTTTTCCGAATATCAGTTCTACATTGCCAACCACTCGGGCAAGATGGTGACAGTCGCGACCAGGGAGGACTTCTCGCTCGACGTCGCCGCCGTGGCCGCGGCCATTACCGCCCGCACCCGCGCCATCATCTTGAATTCACCGCACAATCCCACCGGTGTGATTTATTCGGAGGCGGCGCTGGGCGAACTGGAGAATTTACTGGCGCGGTTGGACCATACGGTGGTGGTCATTAGCGACGAACCCTACCGCGCCTATGTCTACGACGGCGCCAAGCTGCCAGAAACCGTATCCATCATCACCAACTGCGTGGTGGCCTACTCTTACTCGAAGGCATGGGCCATCGCCGGCGAGCGCATCGGATACCTGGCCATTTCGCCGCGCCTGGCCGGAGCCGGCGAATTGATCCATGCCTGTACGTTCACCAACCGCATTCTGGGTTTCATTAACGCTCCCGCCCTCTGGCAGTGGGTGGCGGCCCAGGCAGGCGACGCCGGACCGGACCTGGCTCTGTACCAGGCCAGACGCGATCTGCTTTGCAACAGCCTGGCGCGGCTGGGCTATGAGGTGCGCAAGCCGCAGGGGGCATTTTATCTTTTCATGAAGACGCCGATCCCCGACGACATCGCCTTCGTGCGCCTGCTGGCGGCTGAAGGAGTCCTCGCTGTGCCAGGAACCGGATTTGGACGCAGCGGCTATATCCGGCTCTCGCTCACCGTGCCGCAGGACACCATAATCCGGTCCATGCCGGGCTTTGCCCGCGCCCTGGAGAAATGCTCTAAGTGAATCGTTACTTTTTTCTATTCTTAGTGCTCTGCACCGCGAAATTCGCCTCCTCCCAGAACGGAGTTAGCGCTTTCGAGTTCGGCTTCGAGCAGCGCGTCCGGACGGAAGACTGGAATAACCTATTCGACTTCAGCGACGCGGCCGATGACCAGCGCAATCAAATCCGCTATCGAACACGGGCTTGGGTAAAGGCGCCTCTCACTAACGACATCGATGCCTTTGTGGGGCTGGTGCAGGAAACCAATCAGATCGTCGTTCCGCGGTCGCCCTACCGGTTCGACGAGATCGCCTTCGAGCACGCTTACCTCGACATCAAGAAGCTGTTCGTCAAAGGGCTTTCCTTGCGCGTGGGGCGCCAGAACATCATGAAAGGCGAGGGGTTCGTCCTGTTGGAGGGCAATCCTTGGGACGGTTCGCGGACGATCTATTTCAATGCGGCCGATTTGGCTTATGCCTGGAAAAAATCGACAATTGAACTGATCGGCATTTCCAATCCCCGCACCGACCGCTACCTGCCCAGGCTGCACAACCGCAGCCGGCCATTGATCGAGTGGGATGAGCGGGCAATTGGCGCCTATTATACCGACCATAACCACAAGCATACCGGCATAGAGCTCTATTACTTTTACAAGAAAGAAACACACGACCGCCGCCCGTTCACCAACTATCAATTTCAACCGGACCGGCACGTGAACACAGCCGGCGGCCGCCTGGCGCAGAAATTGGGCCGCGGCTGGGAAGCCACTGGCGAAATGGCCCTCCAATGGGGCGCTCAGCGTCCTGCTACATCCATAGGCGGCTGGGGTGGTTACGGCTATTTGAAGAAGTCGTGGGCAACCGCCTGGAAGCCCAGCGCTTCGGTGGGCTATTGGGGCATGTCCGGCGATGATCCCGCCACGTCCAATAAGGTGGAGGGCTGGGACCCACTATTCGCTCGCTGGCCGAAGTTCAGCGAACTCTACCTTTACAGCCTGTTCCGCGAAAAAGGGGTGGGCTATTGGACCAATCTCAGCATGTGGCAGTCCGAGTTGCTCTTCACGCCGGCCAAACCCTTAGCTGGCCGTCTCACCTATTACCGCATGAACGCCTTCCACAGCTTTCCGCAAGGCGGCGCGGCGGTATTCGGCTCCGGCACGGGACGCGGCAACCTCTACCAGGCACGGCTGGACATTACGGTGAACAAGTATTGGAAGGGGCACGCACTGTTCGAGCGCGTTTCGCCGGGGACTTTCTACGCGCAGCGCGCCCCGTCCTATTTCGTGCGTTTCGAGGTTATCCTTACGGTGAAGGCCAATATTGCCGTCAGAGACCACTGAGACTTCCTGAGAGTGGGACGGCATCGGCCCTTGACCCGGCTGCTCGAAATGGAACCCGGCGCTCAAACGTCTGGGCGAACCGGATCCCCCACGGGCCACAGACAGTTGTTTGCCGGGCTCGGAATTGCTGAAGGTGGCTCCGCCTCTTGGCTCTAAGCTGGTCCCAAACGCTTGAGTTCTTCTTCGGTGATGCGCGCCAGCGTGACGACGAATTCGTCCAGCAGGTCCTGTTTGTGGCCGGTTTCGGCCGCCAGCACGATGTAAGGGCTCATCACTGTCGCCCGCAACACGAAAATTCCCTCCGCAGGGTAGGCGGCCGGCTCCACGCCCGCCCGTTCGAGCAACTCTGCGACGGAGCGGGCAGAGTATTGCGGCAGATGGAAGCGGGTGCGAGAGATGAAGAAAGGTTGCGAGTAGGCGTAATCCTGGCTGCCGCCGGCCGCATCGATAGTCAGGCGTTTGTAAACCGCCTCCCCGAGCGCGTTCATGGCCGCCAGCGAGCGCGAAGCTTTGCGCTGGATGACGAAGCAGACGATGTTTGTGTCGGGAGGCGGCACCGAGATGCTCACGAAGCGGTATGCCGGTTCGGCCAAATTGGCGCGCGCGCTTTGCTCCCAGTGGATCAACTGTTCGTAGAGTTCGCGCGCGGCTGACACCGAAGCGCGCATGATCTCGCCGTAGCCTTCCACGGTGGGCGGAATCATGCGGTGCGACAGCCAGCAAGCCGCCGCCGCGGCGCCCGGTTTGGACCCTTCCAGAATGTACGGCCCGACGCTTTGCGGCGCCTGATAACGCCTGGTGAAGCATTGCTGGTCCGCCGGGCTGGATATGTAAGGCGCTTCCTGCGCCAGAAAGTGGCGCACGCGGTCGTTGCGAAACGCCACGATCCCGCAAGGATATGGCACGTAGCCCATCTTGTGCGGGTCAACCACAATGGATTCGGCGCGCGGGAAGGCCAGAAAGGCGCTGGTGACTTCCTTGCTGCCCCAGTGCAATTCAAGCTTGCGCACGTAAGAACGCCGGCGGATTTCGAGACTACGCGCCGTGAAACGGTTCACTTCCGCCGTGCGTTCCGGTTCGTTGGCTTCCGCGTTGGAGGCGTTGTCCCCCGCCGTCACAAACAGGGAGCGCAAGTAGCCAGCCCAGGCGGCGTCCACGTGCAGCCAGAAACTGGCATGCTCGCTCTCTTCGTAGCGGCGGCGAAATTCGGCGATGCGGTGAACCGGGTCCACCGCGCCTTCCTCAGTGGTGCCCGCGATGGCAATCACTCCCAGTGGGAACAGACCGCGCCGCGCGGCCAAGCGCATTTTGTCTTCCAGATCGCCGACGTCCATGCGGAAAGCCCGGTCGGTGTCCACCAGAATCACGTTGTCCCGCCCGATGCCCAGGATGTCGGCGGCCTTGGCGATGGAATAGTGCGCCGTGCCGGAAACGAAAAAGGCGGGCGGATGGCGCATGAAAACGGCGTGTGCGCCGCCGTGTGCCAGGGTCAAGCCCGTTTCGCGGAGCATTTGCCAGGCGCGCGCGGCGGCTTCGCCTTCGCTTAATTTGAAAGGACGATTAACCGCTTCGATAAAGCGGAACAACAAGAAAACCGCCTCGTTCGGCTTAAGAGAAATACACTGCCGCTCATCCAGCGAGCCTAACTTTTGCTGCTCTTCGGGCGGACGTCCAGGCAGTTTCACTGTAATCGCAATCCCCGCTTCCGCGGCGGCTTGCCTGACTGCCAGTGGGAAATAGCGGATGTTGCGGGCAGCCCACAACGCTTCCAGGTTGGCGACGGTGCCGCCGCCGGTGATGTGCGCCCAACCGAATTCCTTGCGCGTCTGGCCGTGGGGCGCGTCCGCCGGAGGCGGCACAGTGTAGCCCAGCATATGCAGGATGTCGCGCGCCCCCTCGAGTTCCCATTCCACGGTGACCGGCGCAGCCTCGGGCGTCACGTTGTTGGGATTGTAGAGCATGCCGGCGAAATAGCCCAGAACGCTGGGGATGGTCTGGTCTGAGAGCATGTGCGCGATGTAGCGCGGGCTATAAAAGGGGAAGTGCCGCTTGAGCCGGGCGAGCATCTCGCACAACTGTTGGAATAGCGCGTCGCTAAATTCCGATGCTTCGCGGCGCATCCGCTGGGTGATGACAATCTCGTCGGCCGGGTAGTAGTTGCGGCGCCAGTGGAAATAATCCCGCAAAATGTGCAGGATCATCTCCTCCTCAAAGGCGGCGTTTTCCGCCTTCGGTCCGAGAAACCACGCGCCCAGTTGCTTGGTCTCGTTTCGTGAAGGCCGGTTTTCGTCCGGCATGGCGCGCGCCCCTCCCTGGCGCTACCACTTCACGGCTGCGCCGGGTTCGAGCGGCCACACCTCACACTCGACCTGGCTCTTCAGCGCTTCCGCCAACTGTTCGGGGCGTCCGGTCAGCGGCGGATAGGTGCCGAAATGCATGGGGATCACCTTCTTCGCTTGCAAGAGCCGGCAGGCCAGCGCCGCCTGGCGCGGCCCCATGGTATAGAGATCGCCGATGGGCAGGATAGCCAGTTCCGGTTTGTAGAGCTCCCGGATAAGCAGCATATCGGAGAAAACCGCCGTGTCGCCGGCAAAATACAGCGCGCGGCCGTCCGGCAACTTCAGCACGTAGCCGCAGGCCTCCCCGCCGTAGATGACGTTGCCGCCGTCCAAAATGCCGCAGCTATGCACGGCATGGGTCATCGTGATGTCCACGCCGGCGACCTGCTGGCTGCCGCCCTTGTTCATCCCGCACAAATTCTCCACGCCTTTCGAACCCAGCCACAGGCAGGTTTCGAAGACCGCCACCACCTTGGGCGAAAACTTCTTGGCCAGCGCGACGGCATCCTCAATATGGTCGTAGTGGCCGTGTGTGATCAAAATCGCATCCACGCGGCCGATAGCGTGTTGTTTGGGGTAAGCAGGATTGTTCGCGATCCAGGGGTCGAGGATGAGAACCTCGCCGCTATCCAGACGTAGTTGGAACGTTCCGTGTCCGAGCCAGGTGATTTCCAGCATACAAACTGAATTATGTCACGGAACCAGGCGCTTTACAGCGTGAACTCGCCCCGCAGCTACATCGCCGCATTCCCCCACGATCTCCGCCAGTGTATCCTCATCAAGCCACTTGTGCAAATCGCAGACCGCGGCGGGGTTGCCGTTGAAAATTTCTTTGCCGAACGCGTCCACTTGGTAGATGGGTGTGTTCATGGAGTCGTTTTCAGTCCAGCGCGGACCGCCCATTGTTCAAGCCGAACACGGCCCGCACGGCTCCCAAATAGGCCATCCCGTTGCGCGTGTCCGGCTCCAGATAGCTACCCTCGGTCCACTCATTCCAGGCGTTGATGGTGACGACCTTGGGCGTGGCGTTCCCCCGGTCCAGAAAAGCCTTGGCGGCTTCCAGAGCCTTCCGGAACTCGGAGGGGGTGTTGCCGGCCACAACCGCCGTATAGGGATAGCCGCGAGGCTGGAAATCCACACCCTGCTCAGTGCGCGGGCTTGAGTCCCACCCCATGCTGACGTTCGGAAAATATGGCACGGGGAAACGCGCCTTGAGCGTGTCCCACATGGCGACTGAGGCCTCACGCCAGGCCGGGTATCTGGTGACCGGAAAATCAGGTAATCCGGCGTTGTGTATCCAGCAGTAGCTGGTGACGCTGGCGATGCCCAGCGCCACGAGCATCTGGGCGCGATCCCGCGCCACCCCTTCCGGGTTGACACCCCAGTCAATGGCGTTCAGGTGAACCCCGGGCAGCCCCATCTTGCGCGCCCGCGCCTGGAAATCCTCCAGCGCTTCTCGCGCCCGCTCCAGCCCACCGAGACCCTTGACGAAGGTATGCAGTTCGTAGATTGAGAAATACGGCTTGCCCTCGATGCGCCAGTAGTTCGGCTGTGTGAAGTACCGCCGTATGGCGTAATCGGTCAGCTTGCGGAACGCCGCGCGTGAAACCTGGCCGGGATAATGCAGAGGGCGGGAGCCGTTGGCTTTGGCTGGAAACAGCTCCACCCAATCGTGATTGGCCCACATCAATGCGAACTTGATGCGGCGGCGGTTGGATGCCTTCAGGAAGCCCTTTTCCAGACCGCGGTTCAGAAACGGGCCACTCTCGTGCCAGTACCAGTCGTAAAGCAAGCAGGTGACGGCGTGGCTGGCGGCAGCGTCGATCTTCTGTTCCATAACCCGGGGGCTGGATTCGTCCCCCGTAGCCCCAGGCGGGAACTTTCGGCTGTTGGTGCGAGGCGAAGCGCGGACGCGCCTCTTTCACCAGCTCCCACTCGGTCCAGCCTTTGCCATACCGCGCCTCATTCT
>CAYSBM010000106.1:0-9146 GCA_964429095.1 uncultured Solibacteraceae bacterium
TCCCCCAGACAGACGAACATGCGCCGGCCGTCCGGCATCTTCCACCAGAAGGCGGTGGGTTGGGGAAAGGGCGGACCGCCGTTGTCGGAGTTTAACCCCATCGACAGGCGCGTTACGCCGCGGTCGAGCAGACGCACAACGGCGGCTCGGGGAATGCCGTTGACGTCGTTCTGCACCGCCGCGCGCGGTCCCAGGCGCGTCCACAATTCGCGGGGAATCCAGTTCACCATATAGTCCCACTGCTCTCGATTCAGCAGCGGCGTATTGTTGCAAGCCAGCGCCGCCACATCGATCTGGCCTGCCTGGATCATTGCCAGTAACTGATTCTGCCGGCCGGCGGGCGCAGTCTGCCACCAGGAATAGAACACCGCCATGCTCTCGGCGGTCCACACAAAGCGTTCGCCCGGCGGCGCACCGCGCGTGGCCAGGGCCGCGTCAAGAGCGATGCCCAGGTAGCGGCGCTGCAAATCGGCAAATACGGCCGGATGATCTGTAAATCCGAAATCCGTGTGCGACAGATGTACGATGGCAATTTCCTGGACCCGCTGCTCAGGCGCGGCGGACGACGAAACGCACACCAGCAGGGCCACCAACAAACTCAGTTTGCACAAGCCATGCGGATGCATTGTAATGCCAGCATACCGGATTCGATAGGATGGCAGACATGTCGTGGAAGCAGTGTGCTCTCATTGCCGCCGCCGGGTTGGCGGCGCTGCCGGGCGCCCAGGTCTTGCCGGGAACGGATCCGCTTGTCTGGAACGGGGATCTGGCCGCGCGGATGCTGGATGGCATGGACCGCATGCTGGAGCGCGAGACCGCCGGCTGCGCGCTCGGGCGCAGGCTCACCCGCGCGGAACTCGCGGCCAAGCGCCAGCGGTTCAAGAAGATCGTAGGCGCCGTCGACACGCGCGTGGATGTCGAGATGATTCCCATGGCCACCATGGAGCATCCGGCGCTGGTGGCGCGCGCCGCCTCTTACCGCATATACGCTGTGCGCTGGAAAGTGCTGGAAGGCGTGGATGGAGAAGGGTTGTTGTTGGAACCGCTCAGCCGGCCCGCGGCCCAGGTGGTGGTTCTGCCGGACGCGGACCAGACGCCGGAAAACGCGCCTTTCGCCGTGCGCTTGGCGGAAAACGGATGCCGGGTGCTGGTGATGGCGCTCATTGACCGCCAGGACACTTATTCCGGCAATCCGAAGGTCAAGTTTACCAACCAGCCGCATCGTGAGTGGATCTACCGTATGGCTTACGAGATGGGCCGCCATCCGGTGGGCTACGAAGTGGAAAAAGTGATGTCCGCGGTGGACTGGTTTGCGCGCCGTGCTCCCACAGTTCCCGTGGGGGTGGCCGGATACGGAGAAGGCGGCTTGGTGGCCTTCTACAGCGCCGCCATCGATGAGCGGATTCAAGCGGCGTTGGTGAGCGGCTACTTCGCGCCGCGCGAGTCTTTATGGCAAGAACCGATTTACCGGAATTTCTGGGGATTGCTGCGAGAGTTTGGCGACGCCGAAATTGCCGGCCTGGTTGCTCCGCGCGCGCTCTTGATTGAGGCTGCGCCGCATCCCGAGGTGTCCGGTCCGCCGCCCGAGCGCGCGGGGCGCCGGGGAGCGGCGCCCGGAAGAATCACCACGCCGGACATCGCTGCGGTGCGCAGGGAATTCGCGCGGGCGCAGGCTCTGCGCACGGAATTGGGCGGATTTATGGGTCTGGACGAAAGCTCAGCGCCGGGCTCGGAGGCGGCCCTGCGGCGGTTTCTCAGCCAGCTTGGCGTGAAGCGCTGGAAACCGGCGGGACACGCGCCCGCTCTCCGGCTGGCCCGGCACCCCGCCGAGGCGCGCATGCGCCGCCAGGTGGAACAACTGGCCGAATACACGCAGAAACTGGTGCGGCGGTCCGGCGAGGCGCGGAAAGCTTTTTGGGCCAAGGCGGACGCGTCTTCTCTGGAGAGCTGGGAGAAAACCACCGCTTACTACCGCCGCTACTTGTGGGAAGAGATCATCGGTAAATTGCCGGACCCATCTGAGCCCATGCGAGCGATGAGCCGGCAAATCTACGATACCCCCTTCTATACAGGCTATGAAATCGTGCTGCCGGTCTGGCCGGACGTCTTCGCCTACGGCATCCTGCTGGCGCCGAAAGGTCTGAAGCCGGGTGAGCGCCGTCCCGTGGTGGTATGCCAGCACGGCCTCGACGGGCGCCCCCAGGACGTCATCGCGCCGGAGAGCGAAGCGAGCGGCCGCATCTATGCACGCTTCGGCGATGCTCTGGCACGGCGGGGTTTCGTTGTCTACGCGCCCCAGAATCCGTATATTTTTGCCCGCTTCCGGCAGACCCAGCGGCGCGCGCATCCATTGAAACTTTCACTGTATTCCTTCATCCTGGGCCAGCACCAGAGGACACTCAACTGGCTGGCCGCGCTGCCGTCTGTCGACCCTGAGCGCATCGCATTTTACGGGCTAAGCTACGGCGGCAAGACGGCCATGCGCGTGCCGCCATTGCTCGGCCGCTACTGTCTGTCGATCTGCTCGGGCGACTTCAACGAGTGGATCGTCAAGATTACCGACACCGAGCACCCTTTCAGCTACATGTACTACCACGAGTACGAGATTATGGAGTTTGACCTTGGAAATACCTTTAACTATTTTGAAATGGCCTCCCTCATGGCTCCCCGGCCTTTCATGGTCGAGCGGGGGCATTCCGACGGGGTGGGCATCGACGAGTACGTGGCCTGGGAATACGCCAAAGTGCGCCGCTTCTACGCGCACCTGGGCATAGCGGACCGGACGGAAATCGAATTCTTCAACGGACCACACATGATCCACGGAGTGGGAACCTATCGGTTTCTGCATCACTGGCTGCGCTGGCCCGCACGCTAGACAATCCGTCACGCGTTTGTCATGCCACTCTAAATCATGGCCGGTAAGAAAGAGGTATTCCAGACCTTAACTCGATCTTGGCCTATTCGCCGCCAGGTTCCGCGTTCTCAGCGTCCGCCGGGACGCTCCACGCTTTGCTGTGGGCGAGCCGCATGCCGCATGTGCGGTTCAGCCATACTGCCGGTCTCCGGCCCGGGCGCTGCCGCTGCGCGTCGGCAACCGGCCGCTGATCGGCTCGCAGCGGCGGCTGGGGAAGACACGGTGCGCTGCACAGCAGGACCGGACCGTTAGTCCGTGATCCGGAATCCAGGGCAAGTTGCCGTTTGCTGGCCTTGATGGTCAACGGTGTTGCGGTGGTGATCATTGCTTGCCGGAGATAACGGAATGCTTCCATATTATGTGAGAAGAGCCGGCGCCTCTTGCCTTACCGGCTCTGAAAGGAAGAGTCGGATGATCAATCTGTGGAAGCTGTGCCGGCTGACCAGCCGGGCGCACCAGGCCGTTTGTGCCGCAGCCGTCGTTTTCTCGTTTGTCCTCACATTGGACGCCCAACCGGTGCGCCTGGTGCTTCCCCAACGACACGGGGAACTGATGGACAAGGCTGCCGCCATCTTCACGCGCCGCGTAAGCGAAAAGTGCGGAACCCCGGGCGTTGTTCCGGGGGTGAATCCCGCTACCGTTGAGTTGCGGGTCAAAGCCGGGGATGGCTCAGAAGGATTTACCATTTGCGGCGCGCGGGGAAAGGTCCGAGTGACCGGCAATGACGAACGCGGGCTGCTCTACGGGTTGGGCAAGCTCTTGCGTACTTCGAGCTGCGAGAGTGGAGTGTTCACTCCGGGATCGTGGCGCGGCGCTTCCCGTCCGGCTTGTTCGCTGCGCGGCGTGTATCTTGCTTCGCATTTCGGGAATTTCTACGAAGCGGCTCCCATCCAGGAACTTGAGACTTATGTTGAAGACCTCACACTGTGGGGCGTGAACGCCATCGGCTTCGCATTCCCTGCCTGGCAGTACGACTCTTACGACGATCCCGCGGCTCGTAGCAACCTTGTGCGCATCCGGGCCATGATGAAGGCAGCTAAACGAGCCGGGATGCAGGTGGGAATATTCGTGGCGCCCAACCAGACCTTCAAGACCGCGCCGGTAGAACTTCGGTCGAAGCCCTACCCGGATGACTGGGGCCGCCGCGGTTTCCTGGGCGTGAACCTCTGCCCCAGCCTCCCTGCCGCCCGCGAGTATCTGTTGAGAGCCTGGGCTGGACTGCTCGAAGAATTCCGTGAAACTGGGCTCGATTTCGCCGTCTACTGGCCATACGATGAAGGCGGCTGCGGCTGCCCGCAATGCTGGCCGTGGGGACCCCGTGGTTACCTGAGGATCTGCCGCGATTTCTCTCGCCTGGCTCGTTCGAAATACCCGCAGTGCAAGTTTGTTCTCTCGACCTGGATGTTCGATTCACCGCCGGCCGGCGAGTGGGATGGATTGGCGAAAGCGCTGGGCGAAGACAAGAGTGGGATTGACTACATCATGGCTGATGCGCACGAGGACTTCCCCCGGTACCCGCTGGATCGCGGCGTGCCGGGTGGGCTGCCGCTGGTGAATTTCCCCGAAATCAGCATGTGGGGCATGTCGCCTTGGGGCGGATATGGAGCGAATCCGCTGCCGGGGCGCCTGCAACACCTGTGGAATCAGGTCAGCGGAAAA
Source organism: uncultured Solibacteraceae bacterium (assembly GCA_964429095.1). Lineage (GTDB taxonomy): Bacteria > Acidobacteriota > Terriglobia > Bryobacterales > Bryobacteraceae > JAJFUV01. Next base: position 4,574 of record CAYSBM010000106.1, read on the forward strand.
TTATCCGGCGGCTTCCCGTACTCGGAAGGCAGTTACGAAGACTTGAACAAAGTCATCTGTAGTCAGTTCTACTGGGATCCGCAACGAAGGGCGCGGGACACTGTTGTTGAGTACGCGGCTTCGGAATTCTCTCCCGCCGTTGCCGCCGATGTGCTGCGAGCTGTCGAGATACTCGAAGCCAACCACCGGCGCAAGAAAAGCGGGTTCGAGCGTCCGCCGCAGCAGGCCGCGGAAGCCTTTGACCTGCTGAGACAGGCGGACCGGAAGCTCACGCCGCAAGCGCGCAGCAGTTGGCGCTGGAGGATACTGTATCTCCGCGCCCTCATCGACAATGAGCTGAGCAAGACCGGAGGTAAACCGCGCGGACCAGCGCTGAAGGAAGCCTTCGCCGAACTCGTGCGGATCTATCACGCCGAGCACGTTCATACCAACCGCGTCGCTCCGCCGGACCTGCTTCCCTGAGTGTGGCCGTGGAGCCGGCGTTTTCAAATACGCTGGACGCCCTGTTGCGGGTGGATTTGCGCGCGACGCGGCGCCATCTGCCCGAACGCTACATGCTGGCGGGCGAGGTTGAGCGCTTTCGGGCATGTCGCCGGCGAAGCGGTCCAACCTCCACCCGGATCGCATCGTAAGATTCGAAAAACAAACGCCGTAATGAATGTTTCTCCACTTCTTTATCGGCTTGTAACCGGGTGGCGGTTATAAAAGGATCATGAAATGCGACCTGCACGTTCACACGGTCCATTCCGGCATGTGTACGCTGCCGTGGCTGCACCGTGTGGTGCGGGAAAGCTACAACCAGCCGGAAGAACTTTACCAGTTGCTCGAGCGCTGCGGGATGGACTTGGTCACCGTAACCGATCATGACTCTATAGATGCTGCGGAGTCCATGCGGCGGCATCCGGATTTCTTCCTCAGTGAGGAAGTGACTTGCCAGACGCCATCGGGCAACTGCGTCCATGTGGGCGTATATGACATTTCCGAGCGGGACCATATGGAGATCCAACGGCGGCGCAACGGCCAAATGCTGCGGTGGAGCAATCTTTCATCGGAGGACTGGGCGCGGCGGACGGGAAAGATCGGCGTGGCGGGCAGCGATGCGCACACGCTCGCCGCGCCCGGAAAGACCTACACGGAGGTTTCCGGGGCGCGTTGCAAAGATGAGTTTTTGCAAGGATTGCGCGCTGGCCGCGGCTTTGCGGCGGGAGAAATGGGCAGTGGCTGGATACGGCTGCAGGATATTGCGGGCATCGCAGGGGGAGTGTTCAGGGAAAGTCCAACACTTCTGCCGCTGCTTGCTTTGGTGCCGTTATTCGTGCTGGGGAATGCGTTGCCGGAGATGCTGTTTGCTTACAGGTGGTCCCGGCGGTTAAGGACGGGCTCGCGAATCAGCGGCAACATTACGTGTCCGCCCACGCCGGGACGCCTCTGGGAGCCTGCACAATGAATGCGGGCCGGGCCATCCAAGTGCTGACCGCGCCGGATATGTTCGTGATGCGGCGTGTGAACCGCTGGTCCGCGCCGCGATGGGTGCGCCGCTGGGTGGTCCTGGCCACACGCGGCGGAGACGGTTGGTTCTGGGCCGCGTGCGGAATCGCTATCCTGGCTTCCAGTGATGCGTCGCGCTACTCTGCTCTTGGAGCGGCGGCGCTCGCTGTGGCCGCGGCGGTTCTTATGTTCAAGGCTTTAAAACCGACGGTGCGCCGGAAAAGACCCTGCCACGTCGAACCGCACTGCTGGGCGCTGCTGCTGCCGCCTGACCAGTTCTCGTTTCCTTCCGGACATACCATGACCGCGTTCGCGGTAGCCGTCTCGTTGGGGTTGTTCTATCCGTCGCTGCTGGCTGCGTTGCTGGCTTGCGCCGCGTGTGTGGCCGCTTCGCGCGTATTGCTGGGGATGCACTTCCTGAGCGACGTGATAGCCGGCGGCTTACTGGGAACGCTATTAGGATACGGCTCGTTTCTTCTCCTGCGCGCTTGACGCTTAAGCCTCCACCCAGTTGCGCCGCTCGATGATGGTCGGCGGCTCGTAGGTCTTGCCCTGCGCCAGGCGTTTCTCTTCGCGCTTGGAGGTCCACAACAGGATGGGCCCGATGAGCGAAGCGACCAGCTTGGAAAAGGCGCCGAATTCGCGTTCGATGTCGCGGCGCAACGCGCGCATCTGCTGGCTGAGGTTCTCGTTGGTCTCCCGGAAGCGCTTATCCATGGCCCACAACGTGGCGGCATAGGCGCCCTTTAGACTCTCTGCCTCGCGCTGGAAACGCTCGCGGACCCGGAGGTCGGGGTAGTTCTTGTAGCGCTTCCAGCCCTCCAGCGTGGTCTTGCAGATGCGGTAGAGACTGGGGCCGTTACGCTCGAAGTCGCGCCAGAACGCCCAATCCAGAAATTTCTTGGAGTCGTCGCGGGAGATCGCCGGGTGCTCGAAGTTGAACTTGTATTGTCCGTGGATGTCGGCCAGATCCATATCGGTGAGCAGCCGCCCTTGCTGCTTCACCTGCTGGTAAAGCGGCGTGCCGGGCACCGGCGTGTAAAGCATGAACTGGTGGAAGTCGGTGTCGTGCGAAAGGGCGAATTCGATTTCATCGCGGATGTTGGCCGGCGTGTGGTGCTCCAATCCCACGATGGTGGAGCCCAGCAGCTTGATGCCGTGGCTGCGCAAGGCGCGCGTCAATTCGAGCGTGTCAGCGCCCGCCAGTTTCGAGTAGGACGAGCGCGGGGATTCCAGCCCCATCCAGATCCAACTCACGCCGATCTGCACCAGTTCTTCAATTGTGTACTTGCGGATCGCGTTCGCTGAGCTGAAAACATAGAAGGTCCAGCTCTTGTTTTCCTTTTTCATGCAGTCGAGCAACTCCATGGCGCGCCCGCGCTGCAATAGGAAATTCTCGTCCATGACGAAGAAAGAGCGAGCGCCCAAAGCGGCCTCCATCTCGCTCATGATTTCAAATAGCTGCTTGCCGCTCTCGTAAAAGTTGAGCATCTTGCCCTTGCCGCCGAAGAAGGCGCTTGTGGTGCAGAAATTGCACCCCATCGGGCAGCCCACCGAGGGGATGATGGTGGCGGCGGTCTCGCTGAGCAGGTTCGGAATCTTGACGCCCATCACGCGCAGGTCGAAGCCCGACACGATCTTGGGATGACGAATGGGGGCGTGCTCGTCCTCGCCCAGATAGCGGCGCATCCAACTGATGCCGTCGCCTTTGACGATGTAGTCGGCGTCGATCAAATACTCCAGGCCGGGAATCGCCGCCACGTGGCCGCCGACCACAATGACGGAATTCGGCGACAGGCGCCGCACCATGCGGCACATCTCGCGCACCTTGCCGACATTCACAATGATGGAGGAGATGCCTACCACGTCGTAATTGCCGTGCGTCAACTCTTCCGCAAACTTTTCCCGGGTGGGAAAGTCCAGCACCGTCGATGGAGCCGAGATATTTTCCTGGATCATCATGATGCCCCAGGAGCGGTGAAACATTCTGAGCGAAAAGGAACCTTGCGCGCGCGTCACCTGGTTGTGGTACAGCTCCATGGGGTTGATCGCGCGGCTGCCGAATTCGTCGTCCTGGGCGTAAGGTCCGAAAACGGACGTTAACAACACACGGGCTTTTGTGCCCTTGGGGTGAACAATCATGTCTGAATGCCAGAAGGCGCTCGCTCTGAAGTGCCTATAGATCCTATAGTAGCAAGAGTTCACCCTCGCGGCGCATCGTATGGCCACTTAACGAGGCATTTCTCTCAGCCGGCGGTCGACTGCGGCAGCGGCCTGCCGGCCTTCGCTGATCGCCCAAACCACCAGGGATTGGCCGCGCCGCATGTCCCCAGCGGCAAATATGCCCGCCACCGAGGTCATAAAGTTGCCGTCGGTCGCGACGTTGCCGCGCGCATCCAGCTCGAGGCCGAGCTGCTCGATTAGGCCGTTCCTCACCGGACCGGTAAAGCCCATAGCCAGCAGCACGAGCTCCACCTCCAGGGTGAACTCCGTACCTGGAATGGGTTCGAAGCGTGGGGGAGGGCCGACGCGTACCGCGTGCAGCTTCTCCACGTGTCCGTTGCGTCCCGAAAAGGACGTCGTAGCGACGCCCCAGTGGCGCCGGCCCCCTTCCTCGTGAGAACTCTCCACCCTCAGTTGGAGCGGCCACATGGGCCACGGTGTCTGGGGCGAACGCGTCTCCGGCGGCTGGGGCATGATTTCCAGTTGGTCGGCCGAGAGCGCCTTCTGGCGGTGGCAAGTTCCCAGGCAATCCGCGCCGGTGTCGCCGCCGCCGATGATGGCCACCCGCTTGCCCGTGGCCAGAATTTGCTCTACGCCCTCCAGACTGTCTCCCGCGACGCGGCGGTTTTGCTGCGGAAGAAACTCCATGGCGAAGTGAATGCCTTTCAGTTCCCGCCCGGGCACGCGCAGGTCGCGGGGGTGTTCGGCCCCGCCAGCCAGAAGGATGGCGTCGAAATCCTTGCGCAGCTGCTCGACGGGTACGTTCACTCCCACATGGGAGTTGGTGCGGCCCTCAATGCCCTCGGCAAGCATCAATTCGATCCGGCGGTCCAGGATCCGGTTCTCGAGCTTGACGTCCGGG
>CAYSBM010000107.1:0-2568 GCA_964429095.1 uncultured Solibacteraceae bacterium
GCTAGCGGCAACTGCACAGATCTCCCTGGCTTCGCAGCCGCCGCCCGCCAGCCCGCCGTTTCGGTTGACTCCCAGGCCGCCCCGGGTTCGCCAGGGGTGGTGTCCCTGACTATCCAGTGCAGTACTACCACGCCGGCCTCCGCCACGCACACGCTGGCTCACTCGCCAATCAGCGAGAGCCCGGTGTCCTCGGCGCTTCGTTCCGTTTCCCTTCGCTGTTAACCCTACTTCCCACGGATTAGGTCCAGCCGGATTTCGGGGCTTACACCCGCTTCTGTCAGCGATCATTCGCCGCGGCGCGGGCAGGTTGCCTCCCAGACACCGGCCTGAATCCAAACTTGAGAGGGAAGCAATGAAGCAGGATAGAGGATCATTCATCAGCCTTGTGGGCCCTTCGATCACTTTCATCCCGGACGTGCTGCGTCCGTTTCGGGATTGCTGGAGATTTTGTCGAAGAACTGGCCAGATCGAGACAGCGTTGCGAGCCTTTTTCATCTGGCTCACAGCGTGCTCAGCGCTGACGGTTGTTGCCGTGGCACAGTCGCAAACTCTCCCACCCGTTCCTTCCTCGAGAAGATACATGGACGCCGCAGGCGGCGTCAGTGTGCAGAAGCTCGTGGAGACGGCGCTCGCGAGAAACGCAGACCTGCTGGCGACACGAAGACGGATCGCCGAAGCGCAAGGCCTGCTTAACCAATCGCGGCTCCGGCCGAATCCTGGTTTGAATATCAAGGTCGCCAACGGCTCCGTCCTGAGAAGTCCTGGAGAACGTGACTATACCATCAGCTACGCCCATACGTTCGAGCTGGGCGGGAAGGGGACCCGACGTGTTGAGGTGGGGCAACGTGTCGAGGAGCTGGCATCCCTCGAAGTTGCTGACCAGGAGCGCTTATTGAAAGCAAGCGTAAAAACCCGCTTCGGAGAGGCGCTGGCCTTCATTCAGAACCTGGAGATCGCGGAGCAACTGTTGCAGCTCAACGAACAGGGCTACCGCATTGCTCAGGCGCGGGTGGAGAAGGGTGAGGCGGCGGAACTGGAAGAGCGTTTGATGCGGGTGGAAGTGAACCGGGCGAGGTCGGACCAGATGCTCCTCAACAACCAGGTCGAGCGGGCAATCCTGGAATTGAAAAGACTGGCCGGCCTGGGGCTGGATGAACCGTTGAAGCTGAGCGGAAGGCTCGATGTCCCACCCGTGGAAATCTCTCTGGCTCAGGCCATGGGGCGGGCTCTGAACAAGCGCCCGGACTTGCAGGCCGCCAGGCTCGCGGAAAGGCTCAGCGAAGCAGAACTTCGGGCGGCGCTTGCGGAGGGCATCCCCAACCTGCTCGGTTTTCTGGAGTACTCGCGCATCAGCAGCCGGTTCGGTTCGTACGGTTTGAGTGGCTCAGGGCAGCTCGTTCCCATGCGCGATACCGACAATATCCTGGCGGCGGGCATCTCGATCAACCTTCCCTTTCGCAACCGAAACCAGGGGAACGTACAAGCGGCACAAGCGAGAACGAGCGCCGCCAGTCTCCGCAGCGCGTACGCCGAGCAAGTAGTCCGCCAAGAGGTTCAGGCTGCCTACACGCGGTACGAGACGGCTCGCCGGGCGCTCGGCACTTTCAACCGGGGCGTGATGCAGGAGTCGCTGGACAACCTGAAGATTGTGCGCGCCGCTTATCAGTTTGGAGAATTGCGCATTCTGGACGTGCTGAACGAGCAGCGGCGCTTCACCGATACCCAGAGAGCGTGGACCGACTTGCTGCGCGAGTACTATCTCGCGTTGGTGGAACTCGAGAGGGCTACAGGCGAGTCGCTGTTCTGAGGGAGGGCAAGAATGAGCAACGTAAACTCAGTTCCGACTAGGGGCATGACTCTAAGGCGGCTGATTTTCCTTACGCTTGCCACTGGGGTGGTGGCAGGCGTCCTCGGGTGGCTCGTGATCGACCTCATCCGACATGTTTCGCGTTCCACTGAGGGGCGGCGAGCCCCAGCCGAGATTGGCACGGAAACGGCCCCAGTTGGCGTTGTCAAACTGGAACTCGCCGCCATGCGGAATATCGGGCTGACAGTTGTCCAGGCGCAGGTGAGAACAGTTCAGCAACTGATCCGGGCCACAGGCAGCATTGGCCCCAATGAGAGCCGTCTGGCGCACATCCGTCCCTTGGCCCGTGGACGGATCGAAAAAGTCCATGTGCGGTTGGGGGACCGCGTGCGGGCCCGCCAATCACTGGTGGATTACGACAATATCGAACTTGGGGAATCGATCGGGGCGTATCTGTCAGCCGTAGCAGGGCTGGAAAAAGCTAAGACCGAAGCCGAAGTCGCCAGGCGGTCGCTGGAACGCGCCCGAAGCCTGGTCGAGCTCGGCGCGGTCGCGCGAGCCGAATTCGAAAGAAGAGACGCTGAATATCGGAACGCGCTGGCGTCGATCAACAGCCAGAAGGCGGACATCTCCAACGTGGAGGAGAAGCTCCACCGTTTCGGCTTGACCGACACGGATCTTCAGAAACTCAGCCCACAGGTCAGCTCGGATTACCATCGCGAAGCTTCACACGCCACGCTGACCGCCCCGTTTGACGGCGT
>CAYSBM010000107.1:2578-9131 GCA_964429095.1 uncultured Solibacteraceae bacterium
CGCTTGGCGATCTTTCGTCGGTCTGGGTGCTTGCCGATGTGTTCGAGAAGGACAGCGCGTTGATTCGCGAGGGGCAGGAGGCGCGGATCATCACGGACGCTTACCCAGGCGAGGTCTTCCGCGGCAGAATCACGTACGTCAGCGACACGCTCGATCCCAAGACGCGCACGGCTAAGGTGCGCTGCGAGGTGCCGAATCCGGATGGCCGTCTGAAGCTAGAGATGTTTGTGACTGTCGAGCTTCCAACGCCGCTCGGTCGCCAGGCGCTGATGGTTCCATCCACCGCCATCCAACAGATCGATGACCAGCCAGTGGTCTTCGTGAAGACCGGTGAGGCTCGGTTTGAACGCCGCAACGTGCGGCTCGGTGTCAACAGCAAGGGCTGGGTAGAGGTGACGAGCGGCGTCCGGGAGGGCGAGCCGGTGGTTGCGGAGGGGAGTTTCCACTTGAAATCCGCGCTCCTTCGAGAGCGGATTGGGGGCGAAGAGTAGTGGAGACGCACAATGCATCGAATCATTGAATTGTCGCTGAAATATCGCTTCCTGGTTATCGTCTGCGCGCTATTGGTCATCGGCGTGGGTGTCTATGACCTGCGCCGGCTGCCGATCGACGCGGTCCCCGATATCACGCCGAACCAGGTCTTGATCCTGACGCGTGCGCCGGGCCTGGGTCCGGTGGAGGTCGAACGCTTCATTACCTTTCCGGTCGAGACGGCCATGAGCGGGCTGCCCGGAATCACGGACATCCGCTCGGTGTCGCGCTTCGGCCTGTCCGTCGTGTACGTCTTCTTCGAGGACGACATCGACATCTACTTCGCCCGCCGCCTGGTGATGGAGCGGCTTCCTCAAGCCAGGGAGATGATTCCAGCGGGATTCGGAACTCCGGAGATGGGACCGATTTCGACCGGCCTGGGCGAGATTTACCAGTTCGAGGTGAAGGGCAAGGGCTACTCTTCCATGGACCTGCGCTCGATCCTCGAATGGGACATCGCCTTCAAGCTTCGCTCCGTGCCGGGGGTGGTCGAAGTGAATACCTACGGGGGCGAGTTGAAGACGTACGAGGTCCAACTCGACGCCAACAAGCTGGTCAGCTATAACCTCTCACTTCAGCAGGTGATCGACGCGCTGGAGCGGAACAACTTCTCCACGGGGGGCGCGTACATCGAGCACAACCGCGAACAGCAGGTCATCCGGGGTGAAGGCCTGGTGGGGAGTTTGCAGGACATCGAGAACATCGTGGTGGCCGCCACACAGGACGGCATTCCCGTTTATATCCGGAATATTGCGCGGGTCGCGTTCGCGCCCCGTGTTCGCCAGGGCGCCGTCACAAGGGACGGCCGGGGGGAGGCGGTAACCGGAGTAGTGATGATGCTCATAGGCGCGAACTCGCGCGTTGTGGCCCAGAGCGTGAAACAGAAGCTGGAGGAGATTAAGCCTTCGCTTCCGCCCGGAGTGGAGATCGACACTTACTACGACCGCACCGACCTCGTCCGCAAGACGATCCGCACCGTGACCAAGAACCTGGTCGAAGGTGGCCTCCTCGGCATTGCCGTTCTGCTCCTGCTGCTCGGAAATGTGCGCGGCGGGCTGATTGTGGCCTCCGCGATACCGCTTTCTATGCTGGTCGCCTTTACCGGAATGGTCCAGGCCAAGCTGTCCGGCAACCTCATGAGCCTGGGCGCGATCGATTTCGGGCTGATTGTGGACGGATCGGTCGTGATGATCGAAAACATCGTGCGAAGACTGGCAGAGAAGAAGGAGCATAATCCGGGCAATCCGATCGCTGCCGTCATCGAGGCGGGACGGGAAGTGGCGCGGCCGGTCTTCTTCGCAGTGGGGATCATCATCATCGTGTACCTGCCGATTCTCAGCCTTCAGGGTGTGGAAGGCAAGATGTTCCGGCCGATGGCGCTGACCGTGATTTTCGCGCTCTGTGCTTCGCTCGTCCTGTCCCTGACTCTGATGCCCGTCCTCGCGTCGTTCTTCTTCCGCCGTGGCGTCAGGGAGCACGAGACGTGGATCCTACGCCAGGTGAAACGGGCTTACCTGCCTTTGTTGAGCAAGGCGATTGCGCATCCCCGAACCGTGGTCGCAGTGGCGGTCGTCGTCTTTCTGGGCAGCGTGGTTGCCGCTTCCACCATGGGGGCGGAGTTCATTCCACGTCTGGATGAGGGCGCCATCGCGCTCCAGGCGTGGAGGCTTCCCAGCGTGGGCCTCTCTGAATCGATCGCCAATACGACCCTCATTGAAAAAACACTGAAACAGTTTCCTGAAATCCAGACGATCGTGTCGCGCACCGGTCAGGCCGAGATCCCGACAGACCCGATGGGGATCGAACTCAGCGATATCTACCTCATCTTGAAACCGCACGACGAATGGGTAACCGCCGAGACGAGAGAAGGATTGATTGCCAAGATCAACGAGACTCTAGAGAAGAATGTCCCGGGCACGATATTCAGCTATTCCCAACCGATCGAGCTGCGCATGCAGGAGCTGATCGCCGGCGTGCGCTCCGACATCTCCATCATGCTGTTCGGCGAAGATCTCAATCTTCTCAAACAGAAGGCGGACGAAATCGTTCGGGTCGTCTCCCAGGTCCGCGGCGCGGCTGACACGAAAGCCGAACAGACTGCCGGTTTGCCCTACCTGCGAATCCGTATCGACCGCGGGGCCATCGCCCGCTATGGCATCAACGCCGAGCAGATCCTGAACGTAGTCGAGGCGATGGGAGGGAAGATCACTGGTCAGGTTCTGGAGGGCCAGCGACGCTTCTTCCTTCAGGTGCGCTTCCGCGAGGAAGACCGGCAGGACGTTGACACGATCCGAAACATCAAGGTCGCCGATCCTCAGGGACGTCTCATACCTCTCAGCCAGCTTGCGCAGGTGTGGGTCGAACAGGGGCCGGCGCAGATCAGCCGCGAAAACATCCACCGGCGGATCGCGGTCGAGACGAACGTGCGCGGAAGAGATGTGGCCAGCTTTGTTGCGGAGGCCCGGCGGGCCATCGCTCAGAAAGTGAAGCTGCCGCCCGGCTATTGGATCGAGTGGGGCGGACAGTTCGAGAACCTTCAGCGGGCCAGCGCGCGGCTTGCCATCGTCGTGCCCTTGGCGCTGTTTCTGATCTTCGTGCTGCTCTATACCACTTTTAATTCCGCGAGACTCGCGGCGCTCATCTTTGTGAACGTTCCCATGGCGGCGACCGGCGGGATCTTTGCGCTTTATGTGCGCGGCATGCCATTCAGCATTTCCGCCGGCGTGGGCTTTATCGCACTTTTCGGAGTCGCGGTCTTGAACGGGGTTGTGCTGGTCAGCTACATCAACCAGATGCGCCTGGAAGGCGCTAGGCCCACGGACGCGGCCTACCGAGGTGCAGAGATCCGACTGCGCCCGGTGCTGATGACGGCGCTGGTGGCAAGTCTGGGCTTTGTTCCCATGGCGCTTTCGACCAGTGCGGGCGCCGAGGTGCAACGGCCGCTCGCGACAGTCGTGATCGGAGGATTGATCACCTCGACGTTGCTCACGTTGCTGGTTCTGCCGGCGATTTATCGGTGGTTCGAGAAGGAAAGGGTTGAGGCCGAAATCTAGAACCGAGGTGGAAACATGAGGGAGATCAAAGCGAGCATTCAGCCATTCCTGCTGTCGTAGGTTATCACTGCCTTGAAGGAGTGTGAAGAGCTGGCCGGCGTGACAGTGTCAGAGGGCAAAGGTTTCGGCAAAGCCCGGGCCCAAGACGGGATCGAGCGGGTAGTCGAGGACGGTATTGATTACAGCAAGAAGGTGAAGCTCGAGATCGTGGTGCCCGAACGCCTTGTTGAGGAGGTTCTCGAAATCATTCGCGCCCATGCGCACACCGGGAGGCCGGGTGACGGAAAGATTTTCGTGTACGGGGTTGACGAGGCCGTCAAGATCCGAACCGGCGAGCGTGGCGAGGCGGCCATTTGATGATGTAGCCGCGGGAGGTGGCAGTGAATCGCCGCTTTGAATTCAAGATCTCCGGATTGGATTGCGCCGAAGAAGTCGCCCTTCTCAAGGATGAGATCGGCCCGCTGGTGGGGGGCACTGAGAACCTCTTCTTTGACCTTATGAACGCAAAGATGACGGTGACCGAGGGAACGAGGCCAATCGATCCCGATGTGATTGTCCGGGCTGTGGCCCGGACGGGTTTGCGGGCAGAACCATGGAAAGAAGGGCCGATCGGACGGTCCCCCTCACATACGCCGGCAGGCCGCGTCCGGCTGGTCACAACCGTGGTGAGCGGTCTTTGTCTGGTGGCCGGATTTTCCATGCATGTGTGGATGTCAGGTGGGATTGCTTCGGCTATCGGGGCAGAGGGTGCAGGTGTCCGGCACGAGGTGCCGCTCTCCACAAGGCTCGTGTACTTGGCGGGGATCCTCTCGGCCGGGTGGCTGGTTCTCCCAAAGGCCTGGGTTGCACTCGGGAGATTTCGGCCGGATATGAATCTGTTGATGACGATTGCAGTGGCCGGAGCAATCGGCATTGGTGAATGGTTCGAGGCGGCCACGGTCTATTTTCTCTTCTCGCTTTCACTGTTGCTGGAGGCATGGAGCGTAGGGAGGGCGCGGCGTGCCGTGGAAGCCCTGATGGATTTGGCGCCGCCAGTCGTGCGGGTGGTGTCGGATGACGGAACGGAACAGGAGGTTCCTGCGGAACAGGTTGCTCCCGGCACGCGCTTTCTCGTCCGGCCGGGCGAAAGGATTTCGCTGGACGGGAGAGTTGTCTCTGGATCGAGCAGCGTGGACCAAGCTCCGATTACCGGCGAGAGTCGTCCGGTTCCCAAGCAGCCGCAGTCCGAGGTCTTCGCCGGCACGATCAACGGGGACGGCGCCCTGGAGGTCGAATCGCCCAAGGCCGCCAGTGATACGACGCTGGCTCACATCATTCGAATGGTAGCCGAGGCGCAGAGCCGCCGGGCACCTTCCGAGCAGTGGGTGGAGAAATTCGCGCGCGTATACACCCCGGCCGTCATCGCGCTGGCTCTGACCATCCTGGTCATTCCACCGGGGCTCTTTGGGGCGCCCTGGGAAGAGTGGATATACCGCGCCCTCGTTCTCCTGGTCATCAGTTGTCCCTGCGCTCTGGTCATCTCGACGCCGGTCAGCATCGTGGCGGCGCTGACCGCGTCCGCCCGGAACGGTGTGCTGGTGAAGGGTGGAATTTACATGGAGGCCCCGGCGCGCCTGAAGGCGCTCGCATTTGACAAGACTGGCACGCTCACCGAGGGCAAGCCCTCGGTCGTTGCCTTGGTGCCGCTCAACGGACATTCGGAAGAGGAATTGTTGGAGCGAGCCGCCTCAATCGAGTCGCGTAGCGAGCATCCGCTGGCCCGGGCCATCGTTGAGAACGCCCGGCAACGTGGAGTGTCCTTTCAGCCCGTACAGGATTTCCAGGCTGTGAAAGGAAAGGGCGCGACGGCGCAGTTGGGCGGAAAGGCCTACTGGCTGGGGTCACACCGCTACCTAGAGGAGCGCGGTCAGGAGACGCCTGAGGTTCACAAGCATCTGGTGGAGCTGTCCAACGGCGGCCGTTCGGTTGTCGTGATTGGCAACGATGAGCACGTCTGCGGCCTGGTGGCGCTCGCCGACGCCCTGAGGCCCGGACTAGCGCGGACGATGCAGGCCCTCCGGGAAACCGGGACCGAGCGCTTGGTCATGCTCACCGGTGACAACACGGCCACGGCTTCTGAGATCGCTAGGCGAAGCGGGGTGGACGAGTTTCAAGCTGAGCTCCTGCCCGCCGACAAGGTTAAGGCTGTTGAGCGGCTTGTTGAAGCACATGGAAACGTCGGCATGGTAGGGGACGGCGTGAACGACGCGCCTGCTATGGCCCGCGCCACCGTCGGAATCGCCATGGGCGCCGTCGGCACCGACGCGGCGATTGAGGCGGCCGACATCGCCTTGATGTCAGACGACCTTACCAAGTTGCCCTGGCTCATCCAGCATTCTCAGCGCACCGTGGCGATCATCCGGGAGAACATCACCGCTTCCATCGCGGTCAAGGGCGGGTTTGTGGTGCTGACGTTCGCCGGATACGCGTCCCTTTGGGCCGCGATTGCGGCAGACATGGGCGTCTCACTTCTCGTGATCTTCAACGCGTTGCGGCTCCTGCGGTCTGGCCGGATGGCCGAACTGGCGAGAGTGTAATGGCGCGCGCCGTGCGGCGTTCGATCAAACGGCGGCGACTCGAATTGGAGGCGCGCCGCGTTGCGCTGAAGATAATCCTTGCGGTCATTGGCATGTTGCTGTTCGGCCTCCTGTTCCGGCGTCTTCTTCCGGAGTACCATAGCCGCTGGTTCCACCACCGTCATTGATCGCGGGGCTTCTCAGTTTTCAGTAATGCATTCCGAATCAATCACTTTACCAGTGTCTCTACCTCGTAAAATACCCTTTGTTTGGCTTGACGAGCCAAACCTTTTCTGCGCAAGGATTCCCGCCCACCCGTTAACGCCTCTCGGCTGTACGCCAATTGCGGGGGCAAAGCCGAATCCCAAAATCTCCTAAGAACATAGCACCTGCACCCGATGCCGGTAGTTTTCG
>CAYSBM010000108.1:0-8979 GCA_964429095.1 uncultured Solibacteraceae bacterium
GACGTAGGGCACCCCGATCTTTTCCACCGCCTCGACGAAATTGTCGTAGTTGGTGCCGGCCAGAATCAGGCAATCCGCGATCCCGTGACTGCGCAGCACGCCGGGCAGCCTCAAATCCGAAGGATTCACCGCCGGCGAATAGTCGTACTTGGTAAACATCACAAAAAAATCCGCCGACGAGCAATACTCCTCCACGCCATGCAGGATGCCCGAGTGGAACGGATTAAGCAGGCTGCGGTTGCTGAGTATGAAGGAAATTACGGGAGTGGCGTTCTGAACAAACACCCGGGCGCGCGCGTTGGGCCGGTAGCGCAGTTCCCGGATGGCTTCTTCGACGCGTTGCCGCAGTTCCGGATCGACGTCCGGGTAGTTGTTGATCACCCGGGAGACAGTTCCCACGGCGACGTTGGCCCGCAAAGCCACGTCTTTGATGGTCGGAGGCGGCGAACTAGAGCTTGACCTTGCCATGAAACATTCCATAGAGAAGATTAAGCCTGCGCTATGGCGGTTGTCAACAAAAGCTTCTTAAAACGGGGGATTGACAGAAACACGCGCGGCTGGTATGTTTCATCTGGATGGTGAAACATTTCATGCAAGCTGAAATCGCCGTGCCCTGCCAGAACGCCTGCGGGGAAGCGCCTCTCTGGGATCCAACCTTACAGTCCCTGTTCTGGACTGATTGCACCGGACTTCAGTTCTTCCGCTTCTCGCCCGCCAGCGGTGCTTGGGAAATGCTCCGCGACGGCGTGGAAATTTACGGCTTCCGGAAAAACCGCCCGGGCGGCTTTGTCGTAACCAATCTCTCCGGAGTCTGGCTGTGGGACGCAGACGGCGCCATGACGCCCGTCCTGACCACCCTGGAAGGCCGGCCATGTCAGGCCAACGACTGCACGGCTGACTCACGCGGCCGCTTCATCACCGCCACGTTCTATTACAATCCTGCCGGTAACTACGAACTGGGCAAGCTCATCAGCATCAGCCCAGAGGGTCAAGCACAAATTCTCGATGACGGCTACCATTTGGCCAACGGGTTGGCGCTATCGCCGGATGAGAAGATCCTTTACGCAACCGACACCGCCGCACGCAAGATCTCCGCTTACGATTACGACATTGAAACCGGTCAGGTCTCCCGCCGCCGGGTTGTGGTGGAAACCGGTCCCCAAGAGGGAATGCAAGACGGTTGGGCCGTCGACAGCCAGGGGAACCGGTGGTCGGCGCAATGGTCCGGCGCCTGCGTCGTCCGTTACGACCCCGGTGGAGCTGTTCTGGCGCGCATCGCGGTCCCGGCCAAGCAGGTTTCCTCGGTGGCTTTCGGCGGGGCTGACTTGACCGACCTTTACATCACCACCGCCGCCAGATCCGAGCCCATGCCGTTGATGCCCAAAGGCTACGATCCGGAGCAGGGCCCGTTTGGAGGCCCCGTCTACCGGGTCCGCACACAAGTCGCCGGACTCCCAGCCCGAGAGGCGGCCATTTCCATCCGAGGCGCCCGCCAATGATACCCGGCGATCAACTAAAGATGGTGGTGCGGCGCGCTGCCGACAGGCTCCTTGGCTATCCCTCGAAGTTGTGGTTTTGGGGCGACTCCATTGGGTTGGAAGGCTTGCTCGACGCCGCCGAAATGCTCGGCGATGAGCGCTACGCCGCCTACGTGTACGGTTTGCTGAAGGGCTGGCTCGCCCGCGAGCAACACCGCAGCGAGTTCGACTACAACGCCGCAGGCGTCGCGCTGTTGCGCTGCTACCAGAAAACCGGCGACGCGCCTCTGCTGGATGCGGCGCGCCGCCACGCTACGTATCTGGCAAGTTTCCGCACCACCGCCAAAGGGGCTTTTGTACGCTATGAGAACGCCGCCATCGAACTCCCTCCGGAACTTCCAGGCTCGTCTCCGGCCGGCGCCCCCCGCCAGGCGGCCGCTGACGGTGGGCCGTGTGTGTTTGTCGATTCCATGCACTTCGACGGGCCTTTCTACGCCAAGCTTTATGAAGTTACCGGGGAAGCCTGCTACCGCTCGCTGGCGCTGGCCAACATCCTGCCCCAGATCGAGCTCCTCTGGGATCCTGAGGCCGGGTTGTTCCACCACTTCTGGATGGAGAGGGAACAGAGGCGCAACGGCGTGCTCTGGGGCCGTGGAAACGGCTGGGGATTGCTGGGCGTGGCTCTCACGCTGGAATTCTTGGGCGGAAGCGCCGCTGCGGGAGGGCGGTTGGAAATGATCCTCCGCCGTGCGCTGCCCAGGCTGGTTGAGCTTCAGGACGAGCTTGGCGCCTGGCACACCGTGCTGGATGATCCAGCCTCCTACCTGGAGTCCTCGACCGCCGCCTTTTTCGCCGACGTGATGGCCAGGGCCGTCCGTCTGGGTTTGTTCCCTGCCGCGGATCTGCTGCCGTCGCTGGAAAAAGCCCTGGCCTACGCCCTGCAACACGTCAACCGGGAGGGCCTGCTCGAGGGCGTATCGTATGAAACCTTCCCCAGCACCCGGGTCGAGCATTATCGCAATATGCCTCGCGGCGCGCTGGCGCCCTGGGGGCAGGGACCCTTGCTTGCCGCCGCGCATTCGTATAATCTCTTGGTCCAGCAGGGCATCATCACCGGAGCGTATGCCTCACTGTAAGCCAGCGGCCTTGGTGACGGGCGCCGCCATGGGAATCGGCCTGGCGGTGGCCCGCCGCATGTCGGCGGCCGGCATGGCAGTCGCCCTGTTCGATATCGACGATGCCGCCGTACGCTCCTCCGCCGCCGAGATCTCGGCGCGGTCCCCGGCTCTGGCCATCCAAGGCGACTGTTCGAACGAGCAGGATGTCCGGCGCGCGGTTCAACAAACTGTCTCCTGGGCCGGACGCCTGGACGTGCTGGTAAATAACGCCGGGATCGACTTGTACGGTAAAGCGCCGGAATTCAGCTCCAGCGACTGGGACCGCCAGTTGAATGTGAATCTCAAAGGCGCTTTTCTGTTCGCGAAATACGCCATCCCCGCCATGCGTCCGGCCGGCGGCGCTATCGTCAATGTCTCATCGGTTCATGCGCTGGTTTCTTACGCCGGCTGCGCGGCCTATGATGCCGCCAAGGCGGGGCTGCTGGCACTGACACGTACCTTAGCGCTCGATCACGGTCCTGACAACATCCGCGTCAACGCGGTCTGTCCCGGCTGGGTGGACACGCCCATGACGCGCAAGTGGCTGGAGAGCGAAGCGGACCCCGAGACCGCCTTGCTTCAGGCGCGCGCACTATCTCCGCTGAACCGGATCGGCGCGCCGGAAGAGATCGCCGAAGCGATATTTTTCCTGGCTTCCGAGGCCGCCAGCTTCATCACCGGCGCCTATCTGGTAGTGGATGGGGGTCTCACGGCGGGCGGAAGATAACACCGGAGAACGAGATGCATATTGCGAAAATTGAATGCCTTCAATTGCGGGCCCCGCAGGCCAACGCCGCCGACTGCGACGGCGCCGTGGATACGGCGGTCATCCGCGTCACCGCCTCCAATGGGATGACCGGAATCGGCGAAACCGACGCTCCCCCAAACGCCGTGGCGGCCCTGCTGGCCACGCCCAGCGCACACATCTGGAGCCTGAGCATCCGCGACCTCCTGTTGGGCGCCAATCCACTCGAAGTGGAGAGCCTCTGGGACAAGATCTACGAGGGCACCATCTATCACGGGCGCCGCGGGCTGGGCATCATGTTGATGTCGGCCATCGACATCGCGCTGCATGACCTGCGGGGAAAGATTTTGGGCCAACCCTGTTACGTTCTGCTGGGAGGCGCGGCGCGCAACTGGATCACCCCTTACGTCACGCTGTTTCCCAGCATGCCCCAGGGCCGCTCCTGGCCCCAGATGCGCGAGGCCTGCATCGCCCTGCTGCATCGCGCCCTCGAAGCCGGTTTTCGGGCCATGAAAATGGAGATGCTCTTCGGCGACCTGGTGGACGACCGGATGCTGGCGGCCTTCGTTCACGAGTGCCGCGCCATCGCCGGCGATGGCGTCGAGCTCATGATCGATGCCGGCTACCGCTGGAAAAATTGGCGCCAGGCGCAGTGGGTCTTCCGCGCCATCGAGCAGGATAAGTTATTCTTCGTGGAGACCCCCCTCCACACCGACGATCTGGACGGGCTGGCGCGCCTGGCTGAATCGACCACTACCCCCATCGCCGCAGGCGAATTCCTCCAGACGCGCCACGAGTTCCGGGAACTGATGGACCGCGGCGGTTGCGACGTCATCCAACCTGACCTCGGCCGCGTGGGAGGTCTCACCGAAGCGCTGCGCGGCGCCCGCATGGCCGCCGAACGCGGCGTCCTTTGCGTTCCCCACGCTTGGAAGACCGGCCTGACGGTGGCCGCCACCCGGCATTTCGGCGCCGCAGTGGGCAACTGTCCCTACACCGAATATTTCGCGCGCGGGTTCTTCCCCTCTTACCTGCGTTCCGAACTTGCCGGACCGGAGCCGGTGCTGGCCGATGGACGCTGGACGCTGCCCGAGGAGCCGGGATTGGGCGTGGAGCTGAATCCGGAGGTGGTCGAGCGCTGCATGGCCGCGCCGGTGGTGGCCGTCGAGTAAACGCCATGGCGGCGGACTGCTTCCTGCGCGAGACCAACCTGCGGGGCCTCCGGGCCGTCACTCTGGGCAACGGGCTGTTGTCAGTCACATTGCTTCCGGAAAAAGGCGCTGACATTTACTCGCTGGTCTGCGCGCGCACCGGCGTGGACCTGCTCTGGAAAGCGCCTTGGGGACTGCGCCGCGCACCCGCCGAAACAGAAGCGCAATGGTTGGATCAGTATTCCGGCGGCTGGCAGGTGCTGATTCCTAACGCCGGCGATTCCTGCCTCTACCGGGGCGCCTTACTGCCCTTTCACGGCGAAGCCTGCCTGCGCGAATGGGACTACACCGTCCGGCGCTCCGACGCCGGGTGCATCCAGGTGGAGTTCTCGACCGAACTCTGCCGCAGCCCCTTCCTACTGCGGCGCACCGTCACGCTTGAACGCGGACGTGCGGCCATGCTGATTGAGGAATACGTCGAAAATCGATCCCCCCTCGCCATGCATTACATGTGGGGCCACCACCCGGCCTTCGGCGCGCCTTTTCTGGAAGGCGGATGCCGCCTGCGCGTCCCGGCGCGCCGGTTTCTGGCTCACGACGCCGAGATTTCTCCCGCCTGCCGCCTGGCGCCGGCGGTCTCCGGCCAGTGGCCGCTGCTGCCGGGTAAGGACGGCCGCCCCATGGATTTGAGCGTTCTGCCCCCATCCGCAGAGCGAATTTCTGAGTTCGGATATCTGCCGGAACTCGACGCCGGCTGGTACGCCATCGAAAACCCCCGGCTGGGATTGGCCTTCGGCCTGGCCTGGGAACCGGCTGTATTCCCCCACCTGTGGCTGTGGCAGGAGTTCGGCGGTTGCCTGGATGCGCCGTGGTACGGACGCTGCTACGTCATGGCCCTGGAGCCTTTCAACTCCATGCCCGGCACAGGATTGGTCAATGCCATCAAGAGCGGTTGCGCACCTGCTCTGCCTGCCGGAGGAACGATCCGCACCCGGCTAGCCGCCGCTTTGTTTGCTCCCCGCCCGCTAGCGCACATCACCTTGGACGGACAACCCATCTAAGTTGGCGCCACCTCGCGCCACGGGGCAGGGATTCCCAGAGGCGCTCAGTTTGCCCACCGGCTCTAACATTCGCCGCCCGCCGCATGCGAAAATCTCATCATGCGGCACCCCGACCGGTACTTTGATCCCGACCCCGCCGTGCGCAGCATAGCGCGCGAACTCTACCGCGGCATTGCCGATCTGCCGCTGGTGTGCCCCCACGGTCACGTCGATCCGCGCCTGTTCGCCGACGACAGCCCCTTCCCCGATCCGGCGGCTCTGATCGTGATCCCGGATCACTACATTTTCCGCATGCTCTATTCGCGCGGCATCCCTCTGGAAAGATTGGGCATCCCCCGCGCCGACGGCGGAGCCGTCGAGCAGGATCCGCGCAAGATCTGGCAACGATTCGCCGAAAACTTCTACTTGTTTCGCGGCACGCCCACCGGATGCTGGATCGCCGATGAACTGGCCCTGGTGTTTGGCATCGAGGAGCCGCTCAACGCCGCATCCGGCATGCGCATATACGACCAGCTTTGCGAAAAGCTGGCTAGGCCGGAGTTCCGGCCGCGCGCGCTGTTTGAGCGCTTCCGCATCGAGGTGCTCTGCACCACCGACGCGGCCACCGATGCGCTCGAAGCGCATCGCAAGATCCGCGAATCCGGCTGGAAGGGCCGCATCCTTCCTACCTTCCGGCCGGACCTGGCCATCGACATTCTGCACCCTCAATGGAAGCGCGAAATCGAAAAACTGGGGGCGCTTGGGGGCCGTGAAATCGTCGATTTTCCGGGCTATGTGGCCGCGCTTGAAAACCGCCGGGCCTTCTTCAAGTCCATGGGCGCCACCTCCACCGACCACGCCTGCCTGACCCCTTACACAGAACGCCTTAGCGCCACCGAAGCCGACAACATCTTCCAGCGTGCTTTGGCAGGCCATGCCGACTCCCATGACGCGCGCCGCTTCACCGCGCACATGCTCATGGAGATGGCGCGCATGAGCTCCGAGGACGGACTGGTCATGCAACTGCACCCGGGCTGCTGGCGCAACCATAACCTCACCGTTGCCCGCGCCTTCGGCCCCGACAAAGGCTGCGACATCCCCGTGGCCACCGAGTACACCGCCAACCTGCATGCCTTGCTCAACGAGTTCGGCAATCATCCCAACTTCCGCCTGGTGCTGTTCACCCTGGACGAGTCCACCTACGCCCGGGAACTGGCGCCCTTGGCCGGCCACTATCCCGCCGTCCGCCTCGGGCCGCCCTGGTGGTTCCACGACAGCTTGCAGGGCATGATCCGCTACCGCGAACAGGTCACCGAAACCGCGGGCATTTATAATACGGCGGGCTTCAATGACGACACCCGCGCGTTTCCTTCCATCCCCGTGCGCCACGACTTGAGCCGCCGCATGGACGCCAACTTCCTGGCCCGCCTGGTGGCCCGCCACCAGATCGAGATGCGCGAAGCCGCCGAAATCATGCCTGATCTGGCCGCCAACCTGGCGAAGGAGACCTACCGGCTTGGCTAGAATGCCGTCCTCCTGCCGCCCGCTGTCGCGGCGGGCGTTGCTCGCCGGAGCATGCGGGGCGGCGCACGCGGAATCCTGCACCGTTCCGGAAGATCTCAAGACGCCTTACAAGCTGGGCCGCCTGGTGATTCCACCGAGCGGCCGGGCAGGAGATTTCGACTCAAAAGGGGCTGATTGTCCGTTTGTCTACTATCACGGCGGCCTCTACTGGATGACCTATGTCGGATTTGACGGCGTGGGCTATCAAACCGGCCTGGCTTCTTCGACCGACCTGGTGCGCTGGAAAAAGGAAGGCCTGCTGCTGCGGCGCGACCCATCCAATCCCATCATCCGCTACAATGTCGCCCTCACCTGGATCCTGCGCGAAAACGGCGTGTTCGACGCCGGCCAACTTAAAAAGGCCTCTGGCCTCTATCTGGGCACATATCACGCCTACCCTCAGCCCGGCTATGAGGCCGGTCCGGCTGCCATAGGCCTGGCCTGGAGCGAGGACCAGCGCCGCTGGCGCCTGGACCCGCCCTGCCTCACCAGCGAAGACGGCGCCGAATGGGAGCGCGGCGGCCTGTATAAGTCTTGCCTGGTCGAGCACGAAGGAACTTACTACATGTTCTACAACGCCAAGGACCAGGCCAGGCCCTGGCGCGAACAGATCGGTGTGGCCACCAGCCGTGACCTGAAGACCTGGGCGCGCTACCAGGGCAACCCCATCCTTGCCAACGGCGGCCCGGGCAGCCTCGATGAAATTTTCGCCAGCGATCCCTGCGTGCTGCGTTACGGAGGCCAATGGGCTACGTTTTATTACAGCCTCGACAAGCGTGGCGTGGCGCGCGAGCTACTGGCCCTCGGCCCGAATCTGCTCTCTCCCCACAAGTGCGACGGCGTGCTCGTGGATGTAGGCGGCCCTGGATCGGCCGATTCCCGCTACGCTCACAAGCCCAGCATTATCTGCCGCGAAGGAGTGCTATACCCTTTCTATTGCGCCGTGTCCAAGGAGTCCGGCCGCGGCATCTCGGTGGCGTCCTCCAAGCCGTGGCCTAAGACCTGACGGCGCCAGGAGAGCAAGCAAATGTCTATCTTTGTGACGGGCGGCGCGGGATTCATCGGTTCCCAGTTCGTGCGGGATTGGGTTCGCCTGCACCCGGACCAGCCCGTGATCAATTTCGATAAGCTCACCTACGCCGGCAACCTCGACAACCTCGCCGATGTGGCCCATAGCCCTTCTTACCGCTTCGTCCGCGGCGATATTTGCGACCCGGAAGCGGTGGCCGCCGCCATGCCGGAAGGCTGCGACGCAGTGGTGCACTTCGCTGCCGAATCGCATGTGGACCGCAGCATCCTTAGCGCCACCGAATTCGTCAGAACCAACGTGCTGGGCACGCAGGTTCTCCTGGACGCCGCCCGCGCCCGCCGCGTGCGGCGCTTCCTGCATATCTACACCGACGAAGTGGGCGGCAGCATCCCTGAGGGCTGCCTTTTCGCCGAAGATTCACCACTGTCCCCCAGCAGTCCTTACGCCGCCAGCAAAGCGGCCGCCTAACACTTGGTCCGAGCCGCCGCAAACACCTTCGGCCTGGACGCCGTAATCACCCGCACTAGCAACTCCTCCGGACCGTTCCAGTTCCCCGAAAAGCTGATCCCCCTGGCGCTGGCCAACGCGCTCGAGGACCGCCCCATCCCCGTTTACGGCGACGGCCTTCAGATACGAGACTGGATTCACGTCGCCGATAACTGTGCGGCGCTGCGGCTTGTGCTGGAACACGGACGCCCGGGCGAGACTTATCACATCGGAGGCTCGGAGCCGGTCGCCAACCTCGATCTACTGCGCCGCCTGCTGGCCATCCTGGGCAAGAGCGAGAGCCTGCTGCCCCACGTCAGGGACCGCCC
>CAYSBM010000109.1:0-2726 GCA_964429095.1 uncultured Solibacteraceae bacterium
AACTTTGCGGTAACGGAAATGGGGGCGCGGGAACCCGGGATGGGTTTAGTCGTGTGGGGGTGGGGGGGGGGTGGGCCACGGGGGGGGGGGGGGGGGGGTGGGGTTAGTGGGGGTGGTTGGAGTAGTCGGAGTCGTTGGAGTGGTAGGCGTGGTTGGGGTGGTAGGCGTCGTAGGTGTGGTGGGAGCCGATGGCGCAGACGGCGAACCTCCCTGTGACCCGCCTTCTTGGCCTGAAAGCATTGCCGCCAACACCAGAGCGGCAAGAATACAACTCGCAATGCGGAAGCGCATGGGAACCTCCCTTCCGATCTTGATACCATTATGGCACGCGTCCGTTGCCGCGAACCCGGAATTAGGCCAGGTTGGTTGATCTGCTTAAACGCCCTTGTATTTGTGGGTGATGGGCGAACTAACAACGGGCAGCCCCAGATATGCCTGTAGAATCCTGGAAAGACTCTAGGAGGCTCGGTTAGAATGGTGGCTGGCAGGAATTGATATGAAAAGATACTTGAGCATTCTCCCGATTTTTCTGCTCCTTACCGCGTGTTCGGAGGCGCCCAAAACAGCGCAGAAGAAGGAGCCGCCTCCGCCTCCGGAAGCCGTCACCGGGCGCGACGCGTTCTTCAAGATGTTCGGCCCGGCGCGGGCTTGGGCTCCGGACGTCCAACCGCTTGAGCTCGTCAGCATCAATCTTACCGAAGTGAAGGCTGAACGCGGGAAAGCCGGCGCGTGGCAGGCCACCTTTGTGAGTCCTAGTTTGGGCAAGAAGAGGTCATGGACGTACTCGGTAATTGAAGCTGAAGGCAACCTGCACAAGGGCGTGTTTGCGGGACTGGAGGGTAGTTATTCACCCACCGGCCAAGCGCAACCGTGGCCCATTGCGGCGTTAAAGACCGATTCGGACGAGGTTTACAAGACGGCGCTGACCAAGGCGGCCGAGTACGACAAGAAGAACCCCGGCAAGACCATCACCTTCCTTTTGCAAAAGACCAAGAAGTTTCCGAACCCTGCCTGGCGGGTCATCTGGGGCGAGAGTGTGGGAACGAGCAACTTCTCGGTTTTCGTGGACGCTTCGACGGGCCAGTACCTGGAAACGGCGCGCTGAGCGTTTTGGGAGGAAGGCTGGCTTGCCTTCGAGTTGGTCGGTGTGATCCGCGCTTTTTGCGTAACGGCTGCGGCTTGACTTACGTCGGGGATAAGCGCAGGATCAGAACAGGAGGCCTCTCATGTCGGCAACACGACGGATGGTCGCGGGGGCTGTAATGTTTGCCTTGATCTCTACGGTAGGGGTTTACGGGCAAACCGTGGTCTCGGCGCAAGCCGGCTTGATCAATTACGTTGAAGGGCAGGTCACCTTGGACGGCGCCGAAGTGGCCCGTAAGGCCGGCCTATACCCTCAGGTTAAGGAAAACACAGTGTTGAGCACGGCTGAAGGCCGCGTGGAGCTCCTGCTAAACCCAGGCACCTTTCTCCGCATGGGCGAGAACGGCTCGCTGCGCATGATCAGCACCCGGCTGATCGACACCCGTTTAGAAGTGCAGAACGGCGCCGTGTTGGTGGAATGCGTGGAAGTGCCTAAGGACACCAATATTACGCTGGTATACAAGGGTGCCACTGTCTCCCTGCGCAAGCAGGGACTATACCGTTTGGACGCCGGGCCTGCGGTGTTCTCAGTGCTCGAAGGCGAGGCCGTGATTTCTGGCGAGGGCCAGCAAATTACCCTGAAAGGCGGCCGGCGTACCTCCCTGGCGGGCGTTTATGTTGCCGAGAAGTTTAACGCCAAGGACGGAGATGCGCTCTACCGCTGGAGCCGCCGCCGGTCCGAATATCTGGCCATGGCCAACATTTCGATCGCGCGTTCCTTCATGAATCTGGGCAGGTACAACTATTCCTCGGGTCTGTATGGTGTGACAGGCTGGTACTGGAATCCGTGGATGGGAATGTACACATATCTACCTCGCACCGGGTCCTATCTGAGCCCGTTCGGGTGGTATTATTACAGCCCTCGAACCGTCTACATGGTTTACAACCCGCAGCCGTCATACGGCGGAAGCGATTGGCGTTCTGGCTGGAGCGCCAGCCAGCTCGGCTATTCCACCGTGCCGCGCACTGCCGTCGGCACTTCGGGTGTGCTGGCGAACGCTCCGGCGGGCAGGCAGGCATCGGCTCCCGCAGCGTCGGCGCCTCCGGTAAGCTCGGTTTCGCGTGACTCCGGGCGCGCAGGCGGAGCGGGCCGCTAGTCGCTCACAGGCGTTGCTCGAAAAACGCGGCTACGGTCTTTAGCAGATGCGCATAAGCCGCGCCGGAAACACTGTGTTTCTTCTGGGGATAGAGCATCATCTCAAAGGGCTTGCCGGCCTTCTGCAACTCATCCGCCATCCGCAAGGTGTGTTGAAACAAGACGTTGTCATCCTCAAAGTTATGTATCAGCAGCAGTGAACCGCGCAGGTTGGCCGCTGAATGGACTACGGAGCTTTCCCGATACCCTTTTTCATTCTCCGCAGGCAGTCCCAGATAGCGCTCGGTATAAATGGTGTCATACATTCTCCAGTCGGTAACCGGAGCGCCTGCCGCGCCCGCCTTGAAAATTTCCGGCGCATTTAGCAACGCATACAGCGTCATGAATCCACCGTAGCTCCAGCCGTGGATGCCTATCCGTTTAGGATCGGTAAAGCCCATCGAAATCAGGTGCTTCACGCCTTCAATCTGGTCCTCAAGCTCACGGG
>CAYSBM010000109.1:2736-3498 GCA_964429095.1 uncultured Solibacteraceae bacterium
CTCCGGAGCCGCGGTTGTCCAACTGCCAGACCACGAATCCGCGGTGCGCCAGCGCCTGATCGAAACCGGTCCCCCCCCACTTATTGCGCACCATTTGCGCATGCGGCCCGCCGTATATCATCACGATGGCCGGATACTTTTTTTCCGGCCGGAACCGCGCGGGCCGGATGAGGCGGGCGTAGAGGGTGGCGCCGTCCCGGGCGTTTACTCGTACAATTTCCACGGGCAGGATGTCGTACTGTTCAAGCGGCCTTCGGTCCGCCTCAGAAAAAACAGCCACCTCGGTTGCTTGCGTGCTGTAGATCAGCCGCCGCACAGGCTCCGTCAGACTGGAAGAGGTGTCCAGATAGTAGTCACAAGCCGTGCTCATGGAAATGGTATGCGTTCGGTTGGCAGCGGTAAGCCGGCGCGGCGTTCCTCCGTCCAGAGGCACGGCATAAAGGTGTTCTTCGAGTGGCGTTTCCGCGTTGGCCGTAAAGAACACCAGGTTCCGCTTCTCGTCGGCGCCCTTGACCTCACCCACTTGCCAGGGCCCGGAGGTTAACTGTCTTTTCAGCTCGCCGTCGAAGGAGTAAACGTACAAGTGACGGAATCCGTCGCGTTCGCTCGACCACAGAAACTCCTTCCGGCCGGCAAAGAAACGCAGATCGCCGTTCACGTTCACCCAGTGGGGGCTGGTTTCGCGCAACAGCCGCCGGGTCTCGCCGTTGGCGGAGGTCAATAAAATCAGATCCAGCCGGTTCTGGACGCGTTTGAATAGAA
>CAYSBM010000109.1:3508-8768 GCA_964429095.1 uncultured Solibacteraceae bacterium
GCTGGCCGGCATCCATTGGACGCGCGCCAAGAGCCGGTCCCGTGTCTCGCCCAGGTTCATCCACCGCGTAGGCCCGCCCCTTGCGGCGACTACCCCCAACCGCACATCGGCATTGGGCGTTCCAGCGCGCGGATAGCGTTGCGGCTCATAGACCGGCTCCAGCTTGAGCAGATCCGCGTGCGGATAGACCGCCTGGCGGCTCACATCGAACTGAAGGTAAGCGACGCGCGAGCTGTCGGGCGACCACCAGTGTGCGGTGTCCAGGTCCAGTTCTTCGGGATAAACCCAATCCAGTTCGGCGTTCCAAATGGTATCGGTGGCGCCTGTGGTGACTTGTGTGGCCCTGCCTGTGTCCAACTCGAGCACATACAGCTCGTGGCCGCGGCGGAAACTGACCCGCCGGCCGTCGGGCGAAAGATGCGCGTCGTTTTCCAATTCGGCGGTGGCCGTAAGTTGGGTGTAAGAGCCCAGAGCGAGCCGGAACAGGAACAGGTCGCCGCCGGCGGCCACCAGAAGCGCGTCGCCCGACGGCAGCCATTGAATCTGCTTTTCACGGGCATTGCGGTTGCGCCAAACTTGGGCATGTGGCGGGGTGGTTTTGACGGCGGCGGCTTCAAGGGCGCTCAGAGCAAACAGTTGCCGGTGCTGGCGGCTACCAATATCGTAAAGCCACACTTTACCGCCCTGCAAGTAAGCAAATCGCGTGCCGTCCGGCGCCCAGACGGGCGTTATGTCCTGGTCTCTTTCCTGTTCGCGCGCCGAGGCTGCGGCTTCCACAGTTACCGGCTTCTTTTCCGCCGCCGCTGCCAAACCAGAAAGAAGTAGCGCGATCCAAAGGTAACCGAGCATGGAATTGTGATTGTAGCCGATGGCCCGGTCCCCGCGTTACAGAGCCTGCGGCCTGGTTTTGTTAGAATCAGGAGGCCGTGCGCGAGCCGGCAAGGTGTTCTCTTCCGGAGGTTCAAAGATGAATCGAAGAGCATTTTTCGCCGCCACCCTGGCCGCTCCAGCGCTGCGAAAGGCGGCGCGCGGAGCCGAGCAACCGACATTGCGCTGCGCAGCGGACGGGACTTTCAAGATCCTCATGATTTCGGACTTGCATTACCGGCCGGCCCCCGACGTTTACGGCATCGCACTCACCGAGAAATTGATCGACATCGAAAAGCCGCACCTGGTGATTGTGGCCGGCGATTGCATGTCCGGAAAGGAATGCGAAACCGAACAGGACGTTCGCACTACCATAGGGCATATCGCCTCCGCCATGGAGAAGAAGCGCGTATTTTGGGCGATCACCTTCGGCAACCATGACCAGGAGCATTTCCCCAAGACTGGGCTCAATAAGGACACTGTACTCGGAATTTATGCCGGCTACCCTCACAACTTGAATGGCGGCTACGTGCAAGGCCTCCACGGAGCAGGCAACAAGTACCTTTTAATTTGGAACGCCGCCGGCACCAAGCCGGTCTACTGTCTGTGGCTGATCGACTCGAACGAGTACTTCACCGAGGGCAAGAACCACCCCTACGACTGGATACACGCCGATCAGATTCTGTGGTACTACCGAACCTCGGAACAACTGGAACGCACTTACGGCGGCAAGGTGCCGGGCCTGATGTTCTTCCACATCCCTCTGCGCGAGTTCAACGATCTGGTTAACCATGGCAAGATCATCGGCGTGCGCCAGGAGCCGGAGGCGCCTTCGCCGGTCAACGGCGGCATGTTCGCCGCCGTGCTGGACCGCGGGGATGTGCGCGGAATCTATTGCGGCCACGACCACACCAACAATTACGTGGGGCGCTGGAGGGGCGTCGAACTCGGCTACGATGGTTCACTGGGCCACTACGCTTACCCTCGGGTCCCTCCCGACGACCCGTCCAATGGTAAGGTCCGTGGCGGGCGCGTTTTCTTGATTTCAGAAGGTTCACCAGCCAGCCATAAAACCTGGATGCGCACCAAGGACGGCACGGCGAACTGGGAATCCTCCAGCGAAGCTTATATGGAATACATGCTGAAGTAGGCGGAGAAACCCGCGATGCGGCGCGCCGTATTGTTCTTGCTCCTGTTGCTGCCAAGCGCGGAGTTCGCCGGGCGCCACGCCGACATGCCGCAGTTCGGGCGCTGGATCCATGACGATAGCATCTACTTTGTCTCGGCGAAGTCGTTGGCGGAGGGCCAAGGGTACCGCATCCTGAGTTATCCTGGCCAGCCATTTCAGACCAAATACCCGCCGCTTTATCCTCTGCTGCTGGCCGGCATCTGGAAGTGGAATCCGAATTTCCCTGAAAATCTGGCGCTTGGGACGCTAGTGAGCTGGCTGTCGATTCCCGTTCTGCTGTTGCTCTGTTACAAGCTCTTTCTGGTGTACGGATTCAAGGAAAAGCACGCCTGGGCAATGACGGCCCTGTTGGCGGTGAACCCCTACCTGGCCATATTCGGCGCCAGCATGCTGACGGAGTTGCCATTCACCTGCCTGTTGATTATCTGTCTGCTGTTGTGCCGAAGGGCGGCGCAGGCTGGAGCGCCGGCCTGGTGGGCGGCGCTGGCCGGAGCAACCGGAGGTATGGCGTACCTGACGCGCACCACCGGATTGATGCTGTTGGTTTCGGGTGTGGCCTGCTTTCTCTGGCGTAAGCAACGGTCGCAGGCGGTATGGTTTGCGGCAGCCATGCTGCCCTTCACGGCTTGTTGGTCCCTCTGGACGCGTTTGCACATGGTCCACGGCGCGGATCCGGTCACGCTTTACTACACCACCTATCTCGACTACCACCTCCACTTGGTGAAAATTGCGGATTTGCCGGTGCTGCTGTGGAAGAATTTCGACCAATGGCTGTGGGGCATGGGCGCTTTGATTTTTCCCGAAGCCATTGATTCGCTGGCTGTGAAGATCCTTACGCAGACCTTGGGCGTGGGTATGCTGGTGGGTGTGGTGCGCCTGGCGCGGCGCACGGCCGCCCTGGATTACGCCGTTTACGCGGCGTTGTCTAGCGTCATGCTTGTGGGCTGGCACTATCCGCCGACGGAGCGCCTGCTCGCCCCCATTTATCCGTTGCTGCTGGCTGGGTTCTGGGTTGAGATGCAGCGCCTGGCAGGGTTACTGGGCGCCGCGCTGCGAGGTCACGACAGGGGAGAGCGTGCGGCAGCGGCGCTCATGTCTGTTGTGCTCGTGGGGGTGCTGGCAGGCGCCGCCTGGATGCAGTTTGAAGTGAGATGCCGGAGCCTGCCCCGCCAGATGCAGGAGTGGCGCAAGCAGGTGGCGGTTGATGAGGCGGCATTTGCCTGGATACGGGCGAATCTGCCGGCCGGCGCGCAATTTTTGACTTGCAATGACCCCGTGTTGTTCCTCTATACCGGCCACCGCGCCGCCAGCCTCACGGTCCCATCGCTTCACTGGTATCACGGCGACCGGGGGGCGGTGGAGCGCGCATACGCGGGGCTGGGGCAATTTGCGCGCATGCACCAGCTCGAGTATGCTTACTTCACGGATTTCGATTTCCACCGGGATTTGGACGATCAGCTCAGGCAGAGGGTCCTTGTCCTGCTGCGGCACAGCCCAGCACTGGAAACTTTAAAGCAGTTCAATTCCGCAGCGCTCTATCGGGTACGGTAGGAATTCTTAGCGAATGATCGGGGGCTTGGTGCAGGAGACGATAATTCTGCTATAAACAAATATTATCAGGAGGTGGTCTTGCATTTCCTTCCCTTTTGGGCTATTCTTGGGATGTGGAGCTTGAGGGTACCAACAGCACCCCGTCGCGGTTGGCACGGTCGTTCGACCGGATGAACCGGACAACTGCGCTCTCCACGGCACTCGTTATCAGCATTATTATCCTCATTGGGGTCATCGTACCGGGCCCCGCCTGACGGCCTTGTTCGGGTAGAATCCAGAGGCCATCGGCGGGGCGAGTACCCGGCGGTGGCCTTTTTAGTTTGGCTCCCGCCGGCGAGTGGTATCCAGAGTTAGTTCCCTAAGTTTGATGGAAAATGAGAGGATGACATTATGGCGACATTGATGAGCGGCGCGAGGATGCTTCTGGAATGCCTCACGCGGGAAGGCGTGGAATGCATCTTCGGCTACCCAGGCGGCGTGACGCTGCCGCTGTATGACGCGATGTATGACAACCCAATCCGGCACGTTCTGGTCCGGCATGAGGAAAACGCCTGTTTCGCGGCTGAGGGCTATGCGCGTTCGACCGGGCGTACGGGCGTGTGTTGCGCCACTTCGGGCCCCGGCGCCACAAACCTGGTGACCGGTCTGGTGAATGCCCTGATGGATTCGATCCCCGTGGTGGCCATTACCGGGCAGGTGCTCTCCATACTGATCGGCAGCGATGCATTTCAGGACGACGACACCTTCGGACTGACGCGCTCGGCGACCAAGCACAACTACTTGGTGAAGAACATAAACGATCTTCCGCAAGTGATCCACGAAGCGTTTTACATTGCCAGTTCAGGACGCCCCGGACCGGTGCTGGTGGACATTCCGAAGGACGTGTTTCAGGCGCAGGCGCACTACGCGCCGGTCAGCACCATTCATCTTCCGGGTTACAAACTGAATCTGGACGGCCACACCGGGCAGGTGCGCCGCGCGGCGCAAATGATCGCCGAATCGCGCCAGCCGCTGTTTTACATTGGCGGTGGCGCCATTGCGGCCAACGCCAGTTCGGAAATGATCCTGCTGGTAGAGAAAGTGGACGCGCCGGCGGTGTGCACTTTGATGGGGCTGGGGGCCATTCCCACCACGCACCCCAATTACGTAAGCATGCCGGGCATGCATGGAAGCTACGCCGCCAACATGGCCATGACCGAGTGCGACCTGCTTATCGCACTGGGCGCGCGCTTTGACGACCGGGTCACAGGGCGTCTGTCAGCATTTGCGCCGCATGCCAAAGTCATTCATGTGGACGTGGATCCCGCCGAGATCGGCAAGAACCGGGCGGCGGACTTGCCGATCGTCGGCGATTTGAAGCGTGTGGCTGAGAAACTGTTGAAATTTCTGAGTGAACCGGGCGTGCAGCCGTCTGGGGAGGTGCTTGAGGCGCGCCGCCGCTGGTGGAAGCGGGTGCGCGGCTGGATGGAGGAACACCCGCTTGAGCCCGCCGTGAGCGATGCCATTATTAAACCTCAACAGGTGATCGTTGAAATCGACCGGCTTTCGGGCGGGGAGGCCATTGTGACCAGCGACGTGGGCCAGCACCAGATGTGGCTGGCGCAATTCGTTCGGTTTAATGCGCCCCGGCTGTGGCTGAGTTCCGGTGGCTTG
>CAYSBM010000110.1:0-8756 GCA_964429095.1 uncultured Solibacteraceae bacterium
CAATACCCTGGTAGACGCGGCGCGCATTGGCCCGTACGTCGCCCACGATGCGATCCAGTTTCCTCAATTGCGCCAGCAGCACGCCGCCTGTAAATTCGCTCATGCGGAAATTTGCGCCGATGAAGGCCGCCGTGCGCGGCTCGCCGATTTTCTTGAGGAACGGTTCGCGCAAGGTGCCAATGTCGTGAAACCGCGCCGCACGCTCGAACAATACCGGGTCGTTTGTGTAGACGGCGCCGCCTTCGCCTGCGGTGATCGTCTTATTGGCCTGCATGCTGCAAATAGCGAGGTCGCCCATTGAGCCGAGCGGGCGGCCCTTATAACTGGCGCCCACGCTCTGCGAACAGTCCTCCAGCACGCGGATACGGTGCTTGCGGGCGATGGCCAAGATGGAATCCATGTCCGCCGGGTTGCCTTGCAGGTGCACGGCCATAATGAGCTTGGTGGCCGGTGTGATGTGACGCTCGATGTCGGACGGATCGAGGTTAAAGCTCTCGTCGATTTCGGCACATACCGGCAGTGCCCCCGCCATAACCACGGCGTTGAAGCAGGAATACCACGTCCAGCTTGGCAAAATCACTTCGTCGCCCGGCCCGATGCCGCATGCCGCCATGGCGCATTGGAGCGCTGCCGTGCCGCTGGTTACCGCCAGCGCATATTTGGTCTGCATGCGAGCGGCGAACTCGGTCTCGAAAGCCGCCACTTTGTCCGGCGGCTTGCCCGGACCGTACCACCGGAAAGGCCGCCCGGTTTCGAGGACGTCGAACACCAACTGGCGCTCTTGCTCGTCGTAATATTGAACACCCCAAAAATTCCCGCGCAGCGGCGTACTGCGCACCGGTGCTCCGCCTTGCGCCGCCAACCGCGGCGCGCTCTCACCGGCCGCGGCTGCTGCCGCCGAGGCGGCGATAAAATGCCTGCGATTCATAGTTGACCTCCCCTTCAGACTGTCTAACCTTCCTCCACCATCCGGAAGCCGGCCAAGGCGGCGAAATCCGCCACCACGCGGCGGTGATCTCCGTAGAACGTCACCCGGTGCCAGCCCCAGCGGTCCCATTCTCCCAGCAACTTGTCGATATCCTTCACTTCGGCCGCCAGCTTGGTGCGGCAGGCCTTGTCTTCATCGATGTTGGCCACGGTCCGGGCCGTGTGCAGGACAATTTCCTGCGTGACAGGATTGGTCTCTATCGTGGTGACCACCTCGCCCACCGGCATCAGCGACCGCACCGCTGCCCCCTTGCGGTCTTCGGAATGGTCGCGGATGTGGTATGGATTGCTCTTGCCGTTGGGCCCGTACACTTTGCTCGGCGCCACGCAATGCGCGTAAATGATCTGGTTCTTCGAGGTGTCAATCACCGGATCGGAGATGTAGCCTGGACGGCCTACCAAATGGCTCATCGCCAGCATAGTGATGGTCGAGCGCAGGTCGGCTTCACATGCGCCCACTTTGCCCTCATTGTTCAAATGAAAGAACCCCAGGCACGGATAAGCGCTCAGCTTGCCGGCGTAAAACAGCCCCAGGCAGTCCACAGTGATGGCCCGCGAGTTGTACCGCTCCATGAGATTCTTCATGGCGATGTACATGCGCCCGGACTTCTCAATCTCTTCGGTCTTCGGCTCTACGACTCTCTGCGCGCCCTTGATCCAGAGCTGCGCCATCTTCTTGCCTTCAGCCACGTCCGCTTTCTCGTACGCCTCGTTGATTTCGTCGCCTTTGACCTGCTGGACCCTGGCGCCGAAGACATCCTGGATGGCTCTGGCTGTCGCGCCGGGATCGCGGTTGATGACGTCGAGGATCACATCGGATTTGAGCGCATGCAAAGTTTCAAAAACGCGTACCGCCTGAATCACATCCTCAAAGTTCGTCGAGGAAACGCCCACGACCTTCTGCCCCTTGCGGCGGGCCGCGGCGTAAGCTCCCAGGAACTCGCCCGAGCCGCCATAAAGGTCGTCCACGAAGATGCAGCGCTTGCCCGCGTCGGCTAGCAGGCGGCCCACGCCGGTCCACAGTCCCAGCATGTAAACCAGGTAGCCGTCGACCTCGGCGTCAGTATCCAGCAGCCTCCGGCCCTCGTCTGCGTTCATCGCCGTGGCGGGCAGGAATTCAACGTTCGGGCATGCCTGGCGCAATTTCTCGGTGAGAACCTTCTTGCGCCCTTCATAGTCATAGCCCACATTGGGCCAAGTGGGCTTTTCGGCCGGAATGTGAGTAAATACCAGCCGCAGCTTCACTTTGCCGCTCGCAGCGGCGGGTGCTGGAACCACAGTCTGCCCGGCACAGAAGGCTGCGGCGCCACAGGCGGCACACCGGGAAAGAAAACTCCGCCGGGTGAAGTTATTGAAGATTTCAAGTTGGCGTGTAGGATCTTTGGACATACATAACCTCGTTTGAACCCGGGCTCTCCGGGCGGGTTCCCGGGCGCCGGCTGCGCTCCGGTCCCGACCAATCATATCCCCGTACGGCTGCCGCGGGCAACACGCCCCGCCGCACGGGCGGCATTTGCCCCTTTGTGCTGAACATTGCGAGAATGAGGGCAAATGGTCGCCGATGGCATCTATTACGCCCTGGCTTTCGCCGTAGGGGGTGGGCTAGTCTCCTATGTGACGAAACCCTTGTTTGGGTTGCCTCTGTTTCTGGTTGCGGCCTTCTGCTTATACTTTTTCAGGGATCCGGACCGAGAAATCCCTAGCGGGCCTGTGGCGGTTTCACCGGCCGACGGCAAAGTGGTGGCCATCGTGCCCGCGGGCCAGTCCGGGACACGCATCAGCGTTTTTTTGAACATTTTCGACGTCCATGTAAACCGGGCGCCGGTGCCCGGCGTCATCTCCAGCGTGGTTTACCAGCCGGGCCGCTTCCTGGCGGCCAATCGTGAGCGGGCCTCGGCAGTGAACGAGATGAACACGATCACGGTGGCCGGGGATGGCACGACAGTTGTTTTTAAGCAGATCGCCGGGCTGATCGCGCGGCGCGTGGTCTGCTGGAAAAGGCCAGGTGATCGAGTCGCGCTCGGCGAGCGCATCGGCATCATCAAGTTCGGCTCGCGGGCCGATATCATCCTGGGCCCCGAGTGGGAAGTCGTGGTGCGCCTGGGCGAGCGGGTGTCGGCCGGCGCCAGCATCATCGCCAGGAGGCGGCAGGGGTGAGGGGGTTCAACATCTCCGAGCGGCTCATCGATCCGCATTCGCCGGAGCGGCGGCCGCGCCGCGCAGCCTACGCGCTGCCCACCATCTTTACCGCGGGAAACGTTTTTCTCGGCTTTCTGGCTACCATGCGGGCGTTTCAGGGCGCCATGCTGGCCTCCGGCGGCCATTCCGGGCATAATCCCCATTTTGAAGCCGCAGCCATTATGATCGGCGTCGCCGTATTCCTGGATGGTTTGGACGGGCGCATCGCTCGCATGACCAACACCACCTCCGAGTTCGGCCGCGAGATGGATTCTCTAGCCGATGTGATCAGCTTCGGTATCGCTCCCGCCGTGCTGGCTTTCGCCTGGGGATTCCAATTTGTAGACGGTATCTGGCAGGGGGTGGTTCGCGAGCACATCCTGCGCGCCGGCTACTTTTTCACCTTCCTTTTCCTGTTGTGCGGCGCCGCCCGTCTGGCGCGGTTCAACGTGCAAAAGAATCCCGTGCCGAAAAATCCCGGCCACCCGGACCGGAAGTACTTCGTCGGTTTGCCGATTCCGGCTGCGGCCGGCTTTGTGGCGGCCGTAGTGTACGCCGCGGGTTCGGCGCCCCTGCGCCAGTGGCCATTCGCTGTGATCTGGCTGGCATTGCTCGGGCTGTTGAGCTTTCTGATGGTGTGCACCTGGCGTTACCGGAGTTTCAAAGACCTGAACCTGATGCGTCCCCGCTCGCCGCTCACCGTGATTGTGTACGGGGCGCTGATTTATCTGATCTGGAATTACTCCCAGCCGGTATTGCTGGCCATGGCCATCACCTATGTTTCCAGCGGCATGGTCGTGCGCGCCGGCGGACTGTTGCGGCGCCGTTTCCGCCGCCACGACGGGATCCGGCGCGCCTGAGGAGCAAGCGATGTCAAGACCCTATCTGGCGATTGTCGGCGGCCAGTCTCTGGCCGGCCGCGAAGTGCGCAACCTTCTCAGCGAACAGAGCTTTCCGGCTCAGGTGCGGCTGATCGGGGCCGACGCTGAGGAAATCGGCGCTCTTACCGAACAGGATGGCGAACCGGTGGTGGTCAGCTCGCTGGACCAGGACAATCTGACCGGCGCGCGGTTGGTCATTTTGGCCGGCGCGCCGGCCTCGAGCCGCAAGGCCTTCGAACTGATCTCCCGCGCCGAACCGGTCCCTGGCGTGATCGACCTCACGGGCGGCCTCGAAGATTTCCCCGGCGCAAGGCTTCGCGCTCCCTTCGTCGAGCCGCCCGGTTATTCAGCGCCTCGCGAGGCCATCCACGTCGTGGCCCAGCCGGCCGCGATTGCGCTGGCCCTGCTGTTCACGCGCCTCTACGCCGCCTATCCCTTCCGCACTTCGGTTGTCCAGGTGTTCGAGCCCGCCAGTGAACGCGGCCAGCGCGGCATCGACGAATTACAGCAGCAGACCGTCAATCTGCTGTCGTTCAAGCAGCTGCCTAAGCAGGTTTACGATGCGCAGCTCGGATTCAACATGCTGGCGCGCTTCGGCGAAGATGCGCCGCAGGCGCTCGAGGACGCCGAACGCCGCATCGAACGCCACCTGGCGTCGCTGCTGGCTATCGAGAGCCGTGTTCCGCCGCCATCCCTGCGTTTGATCCAAGCACCCGTCTTCCACGGCTACAGCGCTTCCATTTGGGTCGATTTTGAATCCAATCCCGGCGTGGAGGCCATCGAACAGGCGCTTACTTGCGAACACATCGATGTTCGCAGCGGGGACTTGGAACCGCCTTCGAATGTGTCCATGGCGGGTTTGAGTGGCATCGGCGTAGGAGCGGTCTCGGAGGATCGGAACCGCCCCCGCGCCGCCTGGCTGTTCATGGCCACCGATAATCATACCCTGGCGGCCGAAAACGCCCTCGCTGTGGCGCGCCAGCTTCTGGAGGAGGACGCGTGAGGAGATTGCTGGGCGCCGCCGCGATGGTTTGCCTCATTCTGCTGGCCACGGCAGGATGCGGCTATCACACCTCCGGCCACGCGGACCTGCTGCCCAAGCGCATCAAGACCATCGCTGTCCCCGCTTTTTCCAACGCCACCACGCGTTACCGGCTCACCGGGATCCTGCCCAGAGACATTGCGCGGGAGTTCATCAGCCGCACGCGCTACCGCGTGGTGGCGGATCCCGCCGAAGCCGACGCGGTCCTCAACGGCGCTGTGCTCACCTATGCCTACTACACGACCACGCTCCAAAGCGGCCGGGCCAGCGGCATCGAGATGGTTGTGACTTTGCGAATTACGCTTACTGACCGGGCCAGCGGAGAGGTCCTGTTTGCACGCCCCGTGATGGAAGTCCGCGAACGCTATGAAGTGGCCTCCGACCCGCGCGCCTATTTTGAGGAGAGCGACATAGCGGCGGAGCGGATGAGCCGCGGAATTGCGCGCGCCGTGGTTAGCGCTGTCTTGGAGAATTTTTGACAGCATGACGCCCGATCAGTTCATCGCCCAGGTCCAATCTGGCCGCCTTCCTCCGGTGTGCTTGTTCTTGGGGCCGGAACCGTACCAGCGCGAACGGGCCAGGCGAGCGCTCATTGAAGCGGCGCTTCCCGAGGATGCGCGCCCGGACGGACTCGTTCATCTCGATCTGGAGGAAACCACGCTCGCCGCCGTCCTCGACAACGCGCGCTCGCTGTCTTTGTTCAGTCCCCGGCGTTTGATCCTTGCCACCCGCGCCGAAGCTGCGCTTCCTCGCGGGAAAGCCGCCGCCGGCGAGGAAGCGCAGGCGCCGGAGTCTGCCGCGGCGTTGCTGGCCGCCTACGTCGCCAACCCGACCCCCGGCGTGACGCTGTTGTTCGACGTCGCACGATATGAGCTGGAGGGCGAAGACAAAGCCAGAATCGAACGCGTGCGGAAGTTCTTCGCTTCGGGTCCGGGGGTGGGCGAATTTCCGCGCTTGGATGCGAGGGCGGCGCTCGCGGTGGCGCAGGATCTGGCCCGCAAGGCCGGACTGCGCGTAGGCCGCGATGCCTTGCAGTTTCTGGTCGAAGAGCTGGGCGCGGATGCGGCGCGCATCGCAGTGGAGATCGAGAAGCTGCGCCTTTTCGCCTGCGGGCGGGAAAATGTCGCGATAGAAGATATCATCGAGTTGACGCCGGATGCCCGGGCCTCGAACATTATCGCGCTGGTGAACGCCCTGGCCGCTGGCGACCGCAGCCGCGCGCTCGACGTGCTGGATACCCTGGTGCGCCTGGGCGAGTATCTGCCCCTGGCTCTGTCATTCCTTGCCACTCAGTTTCGCTTGGCGCTGGCCGCCCGCGAAGCCGGCTTGCGTAACGCGCAGCAAATCCAGTCTTATTTTTCCGCGAGCGGCACCCCTATGTGGCGTTCCCGGGCTGAACAGGTGCTACAAACCATGACCGCCTTCTCCAACGCGGAACTCGAGGCCGGCCTCCGCGCCATTTTCGAAACCGACAAGAATCTCCGCGACGCTCGCCCCGACGACCGGCTCATCTTCGAAGATTTCATTTTCCGCCTGACGGCGCATACACGTACTTCCGCCCCTTCGCGTACGGCGTGAAGGCGCACCATCCACGCTCATCCGCAATGACCGGAACTTCGCCCAGCCGCTGCCCGCCGGCGTCGTACGCCGTCAGCACGCCTCCTCCCCGCCCCCGGAACGCGAGCTTCTGGTTCCCGTACAGATCGATCAGCTCGATCAACCCCTCTCCACGGCGCCGCAGCGCCACGCTGCCGCTGGCGCCCAGGTTCCCACATTCAGTCCACGAGCCGCGCCCGTCCAGGAATTCGTAATCTGGCGCGAGTACGTAGTCAATCCGCCGCCCGCCCTCCATCGCTGAGAATTCGCGGAGCCCGGCTGCGCGGTTCCAGATCAACCACCCGTACGCCGGCAGCTCAAGCTCCTTTGCTTCGGCATCCTTCACCGTCCAGCTTCGCTTGGCGTTCCGGTTCACATACACCTCGGTCCCGTTCTCATACACCACGTGCAGCCGTCCCTCAGCGATCGCGCCGCTGGCGTGCGCCGCGCTGGGCGTCACCATGCGCCCGTCTGCGCCGGCGTACTCGATGAGCTTCGGCCGCTGGAACGCATACTGCTGCTGCGCCTGCTGCATCATGTAGTAGCTGCGTGCCAGCGCCTCGATGCCGAAGGCGTCGTCGCCAAACTCGCGCACCAGCCACCCCATGTTGCCGTAAGCGATGGAAGTCGCCAAGAACAGGTCCAGGTACTCGCGGCGCCGCGGCGACTTGGTCCAGTCCTTATCTATCTGCTCCAGATAATAGTAGGTGTAGCCCATGCCATAGCCGGCTTCCAACGGCACGAGCTTCATCAGCTTGAACGCCACGTCCGGAGGATGCGTCAACAGGTTTACGTCCGTATAAACCCAGCCGTAGCTGCCTGACTCCAGTCCGGCGTACAGCCATTGGTAGGTGGCCTCGCTTTGCGTGGGCCCGTAAACGCGCTGGTCGTTCAATAGCAACTGCCCGTAAGCATAATAAGTCGCCGCCATAGTGCCGGCGCCCGGCACCCGCGCGTCGTAATCGCAGTACTGCCACGGGCCCACGGCCGAGTGAACATCGGTATAGGACATCTTTGTCATGAATTTGGACTGGATCCGCTGCGCGTAATACTCGTCGAATTCCACCGCCTTGGCCGGTTTCAGCGCATAGTTGCGGGCCCAGGCGCGCCGCCATTCTCCATCGGGCATCCGCTGCACGTGGTCCGGATTCCAGTTGCTGTTCACCGGAGCGAAGTCCGTGTAGTTGGTGTAGGCGCCTTGCAGCCATCCGAGCGCATTCTGCGCCGCCACATACCACTTGTACTTGGCGTCGCCGCCTTTCTGCGGCGCGGCCGAGAGCCGCAGCGTGAAGCTGTCTCCCTCGTCCCGCCAGGTCACCTCGTGGCTGTGCTGCATGACATGGTCGATGCCATAGGAGACAATCTCGCGCGTCTTGGCGTGGTCCTTTTCCCAGGAAGCCGGAGCGGTGACCGTCCACAGCACTTGGCGCCCTTCTTTCTGCCTCAGCGACGGCGGATTGGCGATTGTCGGCAAAGTTTCCTCATAAGTGGGCGATACCGTCACGAATAACCTTTCGTAAAGCGGGTTGCGCGTGCCGTCGGTCTTGGCTAGATACCGCACGCCCCCGCTCAATTCCACGCTAGATGCCGTCACCTGCGGCGGCTTGGGCGAAAATGGTTCGCTGCCATTGGTGCGGTACCAGTCGAACCACACGGAAATAAACAGCGGCCGCGCGCCCCGTGACAGGGCGATCCCGGGGTTTTGGCCGCGCCCGTACGTAATATACGGGACCGTGATTCGCCAGGCGTCCTGGAGACCCGCGGCGCGCCCGAATTTCAGCTCCACCGCCTCGCCGCCTTCACACCAGACATCCAGCACCAGCGACTTCTGCCAGATCCGCAGCTCGTAGTCCACCACGCGTGAACCGAAACGGAACTTTGCCTGCACCACGCCGCCGTTGGCGCGCGCCTCCAGAAGTTCCCCCTCGGCCACAGCGCCCTCGGCGGTATCGGTGAATCGCACGCCGCCCCCCTCCAGCGGTGTGATTTCTCTGGCGCCATCCACCAGCGCCTTGATTTCGCTCAGTGTGCCCCTGGCTGGCGTGTACAGGTACCGCAGCCGCGAGTCGCGG
>CAYSBM010000111.1:0-8721 GCA_964429095.1 uncultured Solibacteraceae bacterium
GAAAGATGCTCTTGTATTTATCGTTAACTTTAAGTCGCGATCCACACCTAAGAGCCACTTGCGGTCCTCGTAGGTCAGCAGAGTTAACCGCTGCGGTTCGACTTTGAGTTGCTGGATACTGGAAAAGCTCCACCGCCAGGCGTGGGACTTCCCCGCAAACGCAATGCCATCCGCGCTCACGCTGAGCACGCCTTCACAACCCTTCCGGAGATGTTCGTGGCGCACCTGGAAGCGCAACTGTCCCGATTCCAGGACGCCGCCGGCAAGCAGCATCAAGAGAGCTGCTTCTTTAGTTCGAAGTGCCATTTCCAAACCTCGTAGATTGCGGGATACACAACCAGTTCCAATAGGAAGCTGGTGAAGATGCCGCCCACCATGGGAGCGGCAATCCGTTTCATTACGTCCGAGCCGGCCCCGGTGGACCATAGAATGGGCGCCAGGCCGGCAAACATTGTGGCGACAGTCATGAACTTCGGCCGGATACGGCGGACAGCGCCTTCGAGAATCGCAGCCTGCAAGTCGGAGAGGCTGCGCAGCCGGCCCTCGCGACGCATCCGGTCGTAGGCCAGATCCAGATACAGCAGCATGAACACCCCCGTTTCGGCATCCACGCCGATGAGCGCGATCAAGCCTACCCACACGCCTACGCTCATGTTATAGCCGAGCGCCCATAGCAGCCACACGGCCCCGACCGCGGAAAACGGCACCGCCAGCAGAATCAGCATTGTCTTAACGACCGACCGTGTGTTGAGGTATAAGAGCAGAAAGATCAGGAAGAGCGTCAGCGGCACGACCACCAGCATCCGCGACCGCACCCGCTCCATGGCCTCATACTGGCCGCTCCAGGCAATGGAGGCGCCGGCCGGCAACTTGACATGCTCGCTGACCATCCGCCTGGCTTCCTCGATGTAGCCACCGAGGTCGCGGCCGGCAACATCCACATAGACATAGCCGGTAAGCAGGCCATTCTCGTTGCGCAGCATCCCCGGCCCGGCCACCTTGCGCACCTCGGCCAATTCGCCCAGCGGCACCTGCCCCACGCCATTTCCAATCGGCACCAGGACGCGTTCGAGCGCGTCAAGGTCCTGGCGGAAATCTCGGAAATAGCGCACATTCACGGGGTACCGCGCCCTGCCTTCCACCGTCGTCGTCACGGTTTCACCGCCAATGGCGTTCATGATTACCTGTTGGGCGTCTTCGATCGAGAGCCCGTAGCGGGCTAACGCGTCGCGCTTCCAGACGAAGTCAAGAAAGTAGCCTCCGCTGGTACGCTCGGCAAATACGCTGCGCGTGCCGGGGACGCGGGACAGAACCGCTTCGACTTCCGCGCCCACGCGGTCGATGGCCGCCACATCCGGGGCGGAGATTTTCAGTCCCGCCGGAGTCCGCACTCCCGGCGTCAGCATATCGATGCGGGCCTTGATCGGGATGGTCCAAGAGTTGGTGACGCCCGGAATCTGAAGCGCCGCGTTCAACTGATTGGTCAGCTCTCCGGTGGAAATATGGTCCGGCGTGATGCGCCTCAGCACGCCCAGGGCCCAACCCGGCGCCCAGCTCGTATACCAGGTATCCACTTTCCGCCATTCGGTCTTGGGTTTCAGCGTGATGACGGTCTCAAACATTGACAGCGGCGCAGGATCGGTAGATGTCTCGGCGCGCCCGGCCTTGCCAAACACCCGCTCGACTTCCGGAA
The DNA here is from genome assembly GCA_964429095.1 of uncultured Solibacteraceae bacterium. Classification (GTDB taxonomy): domain Bacteria; phylum Acidobacteriota; class Terriglobia; order Bryobacterales; family Bryobacteraceae; genus JAJFUV01. The sequence goes on from CAYSBM010000111.1 coordinate 1,694, forward strand.
ACTGCTTGATGATGCGGTCCTGGATTTGCAGGACGCGTTCAGCTTCGGCGATCGAAATGCCCGGTAAAGTCGAAGGCATATAGAACAGGCTCTCTTCATCGAGTGGGGGCATGAATTCAGAACCCAGTTCAAGGAAGACCGGCACGGTCGCGGCCACCAGCGCGACGGCGCCCGCAATCACCCACCACTTCCGGCGGAGCGACCACTCCGCCACCGGCTGATAAATCCGGATCAGCATGCGGCTCACAGGGTGGTTCTCTTCGGAGTGAATTTTGCCCACCAACACTGCGTTGGCCGTCCGGCACAGCCAGCGGGGGCGAAAGTCGAAGTTGCGCGCGTGCGTAAACAGCAGGCGCATCGCCGGATCGAGCGTGATCGCCAGCACTGCCGCCACGATCATGGCCAAATTCTTGGTGTAGGCGAGCGGCTTGAACAGCCGCCCTTCCTGCGCTTCGAGCGCCAGCACAGGCAGGAAGCTCACTGCGATCACCAGCAGCGCGAAAAAGCTCGGGCCGCCAACTTCCTTTACCGCGCTGATGACGACCTCCTGGTAGTTGCCCGGACGCCCCTCGCGCTCCCATTCTTCAAGCTTCCTGTGCGTCTGCTCGACCACGACAATAGCGGCATCCACCATGGCGCCGATGGCGATCGCGATTCCGCCGAGCGACATGATGTTCGACGTGATGCCCATGGCGTGCATCGGGATGAACGAGATCAGAATCGCCGCCGGTATGGTGAGCACCGGAATCGCCGCGCTCGGAATGTGCCAGAGAAAGACAAGGATCACGAGCGAGACGACAATCAACTCCTCGATCAAAGTGGACTTCAGGTGCTCGATCGAGTGCAGGATGAGTTCTGAGCGGTCGTAGGTGGGAACCACTTTCCCCCCGGTGGGCAGTCCCGGCTTGACCTCGTCGAGCTTCGCTTTCACGCGCTCAATCACCTCCAGCGCATTTGCGCCCTGCCGCATCACGACGGTGCCGCTCACCACGTCGCCATTTCCGTCCAAGTCCGCAACGCCGCGCCGGATATCGGGCCCCACAGTCACGCGCCCCACGTCTTTCACACGGATGGGAACACCGCTGGGGCTGGCCGCCAAGGCGATGTTCTCCAGGTCCGCCGTTGAACGCGCATAACCGCGTCCCCGGACCATGAACTCGGCCCCGCTATACTCCACCAGGCGCCCGCCCACGTCGTTGTTGGAAGCGCGCACAGCTTCGGCCACCTTCGACACCGGCACGCCATATGCCCGCAGGCGGTTTGGATCCAAGTTCACTTGATACTGCCGCACGAAACCGCCAAGTGGCGCCACCTCAGCCACCCCCGGCACCGACTTCAGTTGGTAGCGCAAGAACCAGTCCTGGAGCGACCGCAGTTCGGCCAGATCGTGCCGCCCACTGGTATCGACCAGCGCGTATTGAAACACCCAGCCGAGGCCGGTGGCGTCCGGTCCGAGTTCGGTGACGACGCCCTGGGGCAGCTTGCTGAGAACCGGCGAGAGATATTCCAACGTGCGGGAGCGCGCCCAGTAAATGTCGGTGCTTTCCTCGAAGATGACATAGACAAACGAGAATCCGAAGTCCGAAAGCCCGCGTACGGCTTTCACCTTCGGAGCGCCGAGCATCGCAGCGACGATGGGATAGGTGACTTGATCCTCAACGATGTCTGGGCTGCGGTCCCATCGCGAGTACACAATCACCTGCGTGTCACTCAAATCCGGCAGGGCGTCGAGCGGGATATGGTGCATGGACCACCAGCCGGCCGCCGCCGCAGCCCCGGCCATCAGCAACACGATCAGCCGGTTTCGCCCGGAAAACTCGACGATGCGGTCAATCATGCGCGCCGTCCCCTCTCTCTGGCTGCGGCGCAGGCGCCCTCAGCCGGCTTTCCGAATCGAGCAGGAAGTTCCCCGAAACAGCAATGCGCTCGCCAGCCTTCAATCCACTCAACACCTCCACGCGGCCGTCCGCCGTTACGCCGGCCGTAATCCGACGGGCCTCGAAGTAGCCGTCGCCCAGATCGACGTACACCATCTTGGTGAGGCCCGTATCCACGAGGGCGTCGGCCGGCACGGTCAGCCGCCGGCCCGCAGCGATTGGGAATTCGACGTCTACATACATGTCCGGCTTGAACACCAGGTTCCGGTTGGCCACTTCGATGCGGGCTTTCATGGTGCGGGTCACGGGGTCGACTTGCGGCAGAATGTAGCTGACCCTTCCAGCAGCACGCACGGCGGGCGAGTAAGACAACGAAATCACAGCAGGCTGCCCCAGGCGAATGCGCGGCGCGTCCATCTCGAACACGTCGGCGAGCACCCACACGCGGTTCAGATCCACCAGCGTGTATAGTTCGGTCTCCGGAGTGATGCGCTGGCGCGGAAACGCATTGCGCGTGATCACATAACCGGATGCCGGCGCATATAGGGTCACGTTGCGAATCGGTTTCGCCGTGCGCTCCACCTCCCGGATCTGTTCCTCGCTGAGATCCCAGAGTTCCAGCCGTTTCCGCGCGGCATCGATGAGCGATGCCGCCCCTTGGCGCGCGCTTTCCACGCTGCTGGAGGCCAGATCACGCTTCGCACGCAGCGCGAGCAAATACTCCCGCTGGCTGGCCAGCATCTCCGGGCTGTATATCGTGAGCAACGGTTGCCCCTTGGCGACCAATTGGCCTGTGAAATCGGCGAACACCTGTTCGATCCAGCCTTCGATGCGGGCATGGACCCGCGTAATGTGGGTCTCGTCAAAACCCACCTTGCCCACACTGCGGATGACGCTGGTCATGGAAGTGTATTCGGCTGGAGCGGTCCGTACGCCGGCCAGTTGCCGCTTCCTCTCCGGCACCAGGAACGTTCCGGGAGGCGGCTCATCGGCATAAACCGGCTGGAGGGTGTTGCCGGTCTCGGGGTTCAGGCCGGGCTTATCGGAGCGGTAAGATGCCTCCTGCGGGTCCACGTAGTAGAGGACTTTGCGGTCCTGTTTGGCGGTTCGAGCGGCTCCATCTTCGTACACCGGCTCAAGGGGCATGCCGCAGTCGGGTGCGATGCCCGGCTTATCGGACCTATAGGCCGGGTGCATCGGATCGACGTAGTACAGGATCTTGCGGCCGCCCACTTCCCTGCCCCCCACCGGCCTGGCGAACCAGCGATGATAAGCATAGCCGGCGGCAAATCCCGCCACGGCAACGAAAGCTACGAGAAAAATCCTGGGAATTTTCATGGCGTCGCCTCAATCGATCAGCCTCTGGGCTGTCAGTTCCTCGAGGCGCACCAGCGCGAGATGAAAATTGAGCATCTCCTCCTGGTAGCTCACCTCGTAATCCAACACGACGGTGAAGTTGGTCAGCACCGTCAGAAAGTCCACCGCGCCTGTCTCATAAGACGCAAGCGCGGAATCCAGCGCCAGGCGCGCCAGCGGAAGCACGGTATAGCCGTACAGGTGCATCAGCCGCTCGGAAGTCTGCGCCATCAGGTACTCTTCCTCGATCCTGTAGCGCAGCCCCTGACCGGCGGCTTCCCAGTTGCGACGTGCCTGGCCGAGATTCATCACCTGCTCGGTCACGACAGCCTGCTGTCTGCGCCCCGACCAGGCGGGCAGTTTGAAGTCCAGGCGAAACTGGTACATGTCCGGCATGCGGCCCATGTTGAAGTATCCGGCCGAGAACGTGTAGTCGGGATAGGAATCCTTGCGCGCCAGGTTTACGGCCACCTCCGCCTGTTCGATCATCTTCTGTTCGCGCGTAAGCGCGGGCGAAGCTTGCAACGCGCGCCGGACAAGCTCATCGAGCGTGACGGTAAGCGATCCGGGCGGAAGCTGAGGCGGAGTTCCCAGCGCTCGGCGGGGGGCACGGCCCAGAAGCGTGTTGATTTCCGCTTCGCGGGTCCGCCGCTCCTGGCCGGCCCTGATCAGGCGCGCCTCCAGAATCGAGCGCGCCGCCTGCGCTTTGAAGATGTCCTGTTGCGCCGCCTTGCCCACGCTGTAACGCGCCTCGGCCACGCGGAGGTACTCATCAAGCAGGCCGCAGTTGCGCCTGAGGATCTCCGTAATCTGGTGTGCGTACCACAAGCGGTGATATGCCTGCTTTAGACGCGAGACGACGCTCAGCCGGACCTGCTCGTAGGCCAGCAGTTCCACTTCGGCTTGCTTGGAGGCGAGATCGCCGCGCAGCTTGCGTTTGCCGGGGAATGGAAACTCCTGCGACACCATCAGGCCGGCGTTGGCGGTGGGCTCGATCCCGATGCCGGCCAGCGGCCAGGGCTTGCCGGCGCTCGTGTAGCCGGCCGAAAGCAAGGGGCCTGGAAGTGCGCTTTCGATAGCCGGACGCTGCCGCGCTGCTTCATAACGCTTCTGTGCGGCCAGAATCTCGGGATTCGCACGCAGCGCCTCGGCGATCAGTTCATCAACTTTCAATACGGGCTGGGCTGGCGCAGCCGCGGCGGCCAACACCAAAACAGAAACGCAGTTCCGCATTTTCTCCTCCTGCCCGGCGCATGCCGGGACACGTATAGGCACACAGAGGGTGGAGGAGAATAGCTAGATGCGGAAGGCTGAATTCAGGATGAACAGATGCGGCGGAGGATGGCTGGTGGGATCAAGATCAACCGCCTCAGGGGCCACCGGTAGCGTGGACCGGCTATCTTCGGCGGCAGTCCCATCCAGGGCGATCAATGCCGGAGCGAGCGGCCCGGCATGCTCGGCCTTTTCGTAAGCCTGCGGAGTGAACTGGGAGTGTGGGCAAGGCTTGGAATCGTGTTGAGGCGCACTGCTGTCAGAGTCCGGCTTGCAGCAGTCATGCTCGCCCACGGGGTCCTGCCTGGCCGGTGAACACGCTGCGCACGTCGACCACAAGGGTCCCGTAATGAGGACGAACGCGGTCGCGACTCCCAGAATTCTGAACACCTGCCCTTATGGTAGCACACCCGCGAAGCGTTTCATCCCCGCTACGCAGGACCTTCAATGCCAATCAGGTAGAGCCCGGGGGTACCAACGCGCGCGCATCAACCTACACGTCCGGACGCCGGTCCGCTAGCGCCAAGCCGCACAAGCGGATTCCACGTCTGGGAAAAACTTGAACACAGTATCCAGACGCGTGACATGAAAGCTGTCGCGCACCGTCTTGGTGGCGGCGGCCATGTGCATCTCGCCTCCTGCCTGGAATACCTTGTTCAGGCTGGCGATGAAGCGGCCAATGCCGGTGGAGTCGATGTGCGTGACGCCGGAAAGATCGAACACCAGCTTGCGGTGTCCGCCCGCCAGAAGTTCCTCCACGATGGTGACGATGCGCCCGCTCTCGTCTCCCAGCAGGATGCGCCCCTGGACCGCTATGATAGCGATTCCCCCGCCAATCTCGCGGGCTTGGATCTCTAGTGACATAAGCGCGGCTTTCACGCTACAGGATACTCTGAACCGGGCGGTGGCCGCCCCAGCACGCCCGGTCCAGCTGCGATTGCTACTTCTTCTTGCCTTGAGCGGCCACCGCCTCCATGGCCGCCTTCACCTTCTCTGGATCACCCAAGTAGTAGTGCTTGAGCGGCTTGAGGTCATCGTCGAGTTCGTAGACCAGCGGCATCCCAGTGGGGATGTTCAACTCAAGAATGTCTTTCTCGCTGATGTTGTCCAGATACTTGACCAGCGCCCGCAAGCTGTTGCCGTGCGCTGCGATCAGTACGCGCTGGCCCGCCTGAATGGCCGGAGCGATGGTCTGGTGCCAGTAAGGCAAGAAACGCGCCACGGTATCCTTCAGGCATTCGGTAAGCGGGAGTTCCCCGGGCGCCAGCAGCTTGTAGCGCGGATCGTTGCCGGGGTAGCGGGGATCGGACTTTTCCAAAGCCGGCGGTGGAACATCGTAACTGCGCCGCCAGATCTTCACCTGCTCCTCGCCGAACTTGGCGGCCGTCTCGCTCTTGTTTAAGCCTTGCAGCGCGCCGTAGTGGCGCTCGTTAAGCCGCCAGCTCAGATGTATGGGAATCCACATCTGATCCAGTTCGTCGAGCGTGATCCACAGGGTGCGGATGGCGCGCTTCAGCACCGACGTGTAAGCTACGTCGAAGACGTAACCTTCGCGCCGGAGCACCTGGCCAGCCTCGTGAGCTTCGGCGATGCCCTTTTTGCTCAGATCCACGTCAGTCCACCCGGTGAAGCGGTTCTCCTTGTTCCAGATGCTCTCCCCATGCCGCAACAAAACGACTCGTTTCATTTCCGCTAAGCCTTTCTGCACTCTTATATTCGAGAATTACTTGATCTTCTCCACCATTTTGGCACAGCGCGAAGCGGCGTTTCGACGTGTTAGGATGGGAGTGTTCGAGGCCGCATCCATTCAGGCCGGAAAGGGGGTGACCAAACTTTGGCGGAAGTCGTACTGCAAGAAGGTGAAAGCTTGGAAAGCGCCCTTCGCCGGTTCAAGCGTAAAGTCCAGCAAGAGGACATTATCAAGGAGATCAAGCGCCACTCCTATTACCTCAAGCCGGGTGAAAAGAAACGCACCAAAGCCGCCCTGGCGCGCAAACGGAACCGCAAGAAGAGACCGCGGGACACCGAGTAGAGTTCCGGGGGCGGGCTAGGGCGCCCGTCCCCCACCCCTCTTTTCTTACCTACCTGCTCGTGGCGAGCCTTGATGACTTTTTTCTCCCGCTAGCCTCCGGAACAGTAGACTCGCACAGGCGGGAGGCGTAATCGGCTGCCGGACCGCGTCCGGCGAGCCGCCGGGCGGCTAGAAAGGCACGTCGTCGTCGGTGATGCCCGGCTCGAAAGGCGAATCCTCGGCGGGAGCGTGCGGAGAGGTCGGCCGTTGCGCGTTGCGCGGCATCGAGGCCGGAGCGCGGGTTTCCTCCACCCCCGGAGCGCCTTCGGCGCGCCCGCCCAGCAGCAGCACGTCGTCGGCGATGCCCTCGGTCCGGTAGACTTTCTTGCCGTCCTTATCGTCGTAGCTGCGCGTCTTCAAACGGCCCTCAACGTAAACCTGCTTACCCTTGGTCAAATAGTTGGCCAGGTTCTCCTGGCGCCAGAGGACCACGTTATGCCAATCGGTGTCCT
>CAYSBM010000112.1:0-2887 GCA_964429095.1 uncultured Solibacteraceae bacterium
CCCGGACTTATCCAGGCTGGCGATGCAGGCATTCACCAGTCCCGCTTCCGAAGCTTTGGGTTCAAGCTCCAGATATCGTTTCATGTGCACGGCTGCCTCTTTGCGTTGTCCTTGCGCCGCTAGAGCGAGCCCCAGTATGTATTCAACACGCGGCATCTCTCCCGCTAGAGCGAGCAACGCGCGCGCGTTCTTTCCGGCCGCATCGTAGTCTTTCAGGTGATACTGCGCCGCCGCCAGCAGGAATTGTGCTTCGGGATAGCGCCGCCTGATGTCGGCGCTCATCAACCGCGTGGCGGCCCGCACCACCCCTTCCCAGTCCCTGGTGCTTGCGTTCAGTCGCACCAACATCAGGTGCGTACCAAGCGTTTTCGGCTCTTGCTCGATGGAACGTTCCAGTGCCTGGCGGGCCTCGGCGGTCTTGCCTTGGCTCATGCAAGCCGCACCGAGCAAGCGCCAGCCCGGAGCAAAGCGAGGGTGGGACTGGACCACGGCTTGAGCCTGCCGCTCGGCCTCCGGCCAGTCACTTGTTTCCCACGCTTTCAGGGCTGCCACCCAGGCCTTCCGTAGGCTTCTGGACAAGCGCGCGCCGGATGTCAGGCCGCCCTCAAGGGCTTCCTCACCGCGGCGCAGAACCAACGGCGGCAGGTAAGGGCTCTCCAGAAGGCGCCGGTCTGCCAGATCGATGCTGGTGGAAGCATATCCGGGCAGAGAAGCGCGCAGCACGCAGTTGGTCATCAAGGGGACCGCACCGCCGAAGTTGCCGCTTCCAAAAGAACTGCTGGCAGAAAAGGAACGGTCGAGGTCCTCTATCCCGCCTGAAGTCACACGCTTCATTCCGACCTGGCCCTGTTTACCGCCGCGCGCCACAAATTCACGTCCGCCATCGCACACTCGCAGGAAGCCGACCGGCGGTGGCGGCGGTGAACCATCCTCCATGGTTACCCGGCCGATCATTTGCCAGCTCTGGCCTTGGGCGGCCGCCGCGGGGAGCAGAAGGGAAAGCAGTACAGGCCGAAAATAGCGTGTCATCGTGTCGCACGAAAAGAAGGCGGCTGCGGCGCTGGACTGCGAGAGAACACGGGCGGCCGGCGCGAACCAGCCGCCCGGCATTATATCTAGAACGAGAAACGCGTGCCCAGTTGGAACTGGCGCTCGCGCGTCAGGTTCGTGCCGGTCGCGGAAATGGACCGGAAATCCGTGCGCGGAAACAGCACTGTGCCGCGCACGTTGTATTGGGTGGTGGTGATACCAGTGATGTTGATGCGGTTCAGGGCGTTGAAAGCCTCGGCAATCAACTGCCAGCGGAACCGTTCTCCGAAACGGATCTCGCGGGCCACGCGAAGGTCCAGCGTGGCCAGTCCCGGATAGGTGTATATGTTGCGGCCGACAAAAGGCACGCGGTAACTGCCGCCCACTCCGTAAAGGCCTCCCAAAATCCCGGCGGGCGTGGGGTTGCCGGAGGTGCTTCCGGAGTAAGGTTTCCCGTCGGCGAGCGTCAGGATCCCCGAAAATTGGAAGCCATCGAGGGTCCGCCGCAGACCCTTGACGCCGATCTTGCTAAACGGCGGCTGCCACATGGCCGACATAGTGAAGCGCTTGCGTTGATCGAAGTCGCTTAAGGCGTAATCCTGGCGCAAGTCGAACGGGTTGGCCGGCTGATTGCTGGCGGAGAAGGTTTGCGAGCTCTGGCCGTTATCCTGCGCCTTGGAAATGGTCAGGCCGGCCTGGAACTGCACGCCGTGCGAGAAACGCTTCTTGGCTTGCAGCACCAAGCCGTTGTACCAGGTGTTGATTACGCTTTCGGCCACGGTGAGGTAGCCGTAGCTGGTATTGGGCCGCGCCCCGGTCCAGAACGGGATGGTGAAAGTCCGCGCCACGTTTGGACACGCAGTGCTGGAGCCCACCTGAGGATCCGCGCAAACCGTGTAGGTGTCCGTCTGCGAAGCCGGAACCAGGTTGGTGTCGCGGAAGACCGGCATACGCTGGCCGCGCGTGGCCATGTAGGTGGCGTTGACCGTCAAATCCCGCACCACCTCCTGCTCGATGGAGAACTCCATTTGGTAGATTAGCGGGTTCACGAAATCGGCTGCGGCGAACAGGGCGTCCGGCCGCCCCGCGGCGCCGGTGGGGATCTCGGTCAGCACGTTCGGGAATACCGGCGAGCCGGCGGTGGTCGGAATGAATGAATACTGCTTGATGCGGGCTCCATTGTTAGTGATCAGGTTGGCGATGGTGGAGTTCTGGGTGCGCCCGTAATAGACGCCCGCCCCCGTGCGGATCACGGTCTTGGATTTGCCGAACGGATCCCAGCTCAAGCCCAAGCGCGGGCCGAAGTTGTTCTTATCGGTGTTGATGCGCAGGGTGCCGGGCAGCGCCGGGTTGCCGGTCAACTCAGGCACGGTTTGCAGATCGTAGCGCAGGCCGACATTGATGGTCAGCGTGGGGACCGGTTTAATACTGTCCTCAATATAGAAGGCCACGTCCGTAGTAGCGAACTCGGTCTTGCCGTTCAACCCCGAGGTGTCAAACTGCTGGTAGAAGTTGGTGTAGTGCTTGCCGGTGATGCCGTCGGCGCCGCTGGTCGGCGTGGCGACGCAGTTCTTGAGAGGCAAGGGGAGCGCGGCGTTGGAGCAGTCCAGTGCGAAGGCGTTCAGAGTCGAGTAAGCATTGTATTCTCCACCGCCGCGGTAGAGGTTGATCATCAGGTCGTTGACCCGCGTGTAGTCGTAGCCATACTTGACCGAATGGCGGCCTTTGAGCCAGCTAAAGTTTTGCGAAACCTGCCAGCGGCGCTCGTCGGGGTAGGCCGCGCGGGGCAAGTAATTGGGCATGCCGAAGGCGAACCCGTTGGTCACAGCCACCGAAGGGCCGGGAGCGTTGGGCTCCT
>CAYSBM010000112.1:2897-7343 GCA_964429095.1 uncultured Solibacteraceae bacterium
GCGTCGCGGTAAGTGGGGGCGGTTTGAATGCCGTTGGGCGAATCCCAGCGCAGGATGTTCACGGTGGTGGAAATTTGGTTGCGCGGCGTAGCGTTCCAATCGATCCGGCTCAGGCCCAGCCACTGGTTGCCTTCGCGGGCCTGCGGACCTTGCAGGCTCTTGAAAAAATTCACCGCATTGGCAAAGCCCGGCGCGGTTCCGGTCTGGGTGAAGAAGGCTGTGGAGTTGGGCACCACCACGGCCGGGAATACGCGCTTCTGCTGGTCGTAGCTCAGGAAATAGAACAACTTGTCCTTCTTGATGGCTCCCCCCGCCGACGGGCCGAACTGCTGGCGCCGGTCCTTGGGTTTCTCGGGTAGATTTAGCGCCCGCAGCGCCGGCGCGGAGATCGAGTTCTTGGCGTTCAGGCTGTCGTCCCGGATTAGGTAGAAAAACGAGCCGTGCAGGTCGTTGGTGCCCGATTTGGTCACCGCGTTCACTACACCGCCGGCCGAACGGCCATACTGCGCGGAAAAATTGCTGGTGCCCACCTGGAACTCGCGGATGGCTTCCGAACTAACGCCGTAGGCCAGGCGGGTGCGGCCCTTGGCTTCGGAGAAGAAGGCCTGATTGTTATCCATGCCGTCGATCATGTTGTTGTTGTACAGGCCAGAAATTCCGCGGAAGCTGATCAGGCCGTAACCGCCGTCGTTGGTTGCGCCGGGCGTGGTCATCACGAAAGCGTCCCAGCGCCGGCCGTTCAGCGGCAGGTTCAGCATGTCGTTCAGGTTTACGACGGTGCTGACTTCGGTCTTATCGGTTTCCACCGCAGCCGCGTTGGCTTCGACCGTGACCGTTTCCGCCGGTCCAGTGAGTGTCATCGCCAGATCCACCGCCGTGCGGGCGCCCACCGCCAGCGTCACTCCGGTGCGCACGAGGTTGGCGAAGCCCGCCTTGGCAGCCTTAATTTCGTAAGCACCGGGTTGCAGCGCCACTACCTCATACCGGCCGGCAGAGTTAGACTTCACCGTGCGGGCCACGTTGGTTTCCACATTGCGGACCGTAATGTCCACATCTGGGATTACTGCCCCGCTCGGGTCGGTCACTACGCCCAAAAGGGACGCTGTTCCGGCTGAGGACTGCGCGAAGGCCGCTCCCGTCAAGAGAGCCGCGAAACACAATACAGCTACAGTGAATATTCTCATTCAGGTACCCCTCTTCTAGAATACTAAAGCACTCATGTGACGATTGCATTGCGGATGAATGGCAATCGCCTCAACTTTCTACACAAGTTCTGCGCGGGTTAAGACGGGCCGGAGTCCGCCTGGCGCGCTTTCGCCCGGGCAGCTTTCATGATCTCCCCATAGCCTTCCTTGTCGAAAGGCGGGCAGCCGGTAGGCCACTGGCCGAGTTCGTTGTCTTTCCGGCGCATCAGATACGTGCAGAAAGTGAGGGTCTTGCATACCCGGCTTTCGTCCAACTCGCCTTTTTCCAGGGCGTCGCGGGCGAAATCCGGGTAAGCCAGCGCGCCCCGGCCAACGCCGAAGATGCGGATGCCGCCCTCGGCGATGTTGCGTGCCGCGGCATGGATGGCATACTTCTGCAACCAGCTATAGCCGGTGCCCACCATGGGCAGGTCCGGGAAGGCTCGCTGCAACTGACCGGCGATGCGGAAGTGCCGTTCGACGCCCATGAGCGGGTGCTCGGGCTCTTCGTAATTGCCTTCGTCGGGTTTTTCGAAGGGCCTTCCAATATGCGGATTCAGATAGGGCGAACCCATCGAAACGTTGAGCAACTGGATCCCCCATTGCCGGAACCAACCGATAGCCTGGAGCACTTCGGTGAGGTCTTCGGCTAAAGGATTGGATGGATCGACGCCGAACCCTGTCGGATAGGGCAGGGGAAACTGGATGGGGACGCCCACACCCGTCACGGGGTCGCGCGTGTACGGCACACCCTCGTAGACGCCCAGACGCATGCACAGGATGAGATTCCGGCCCAGGGCAGCACGGATCTTGCCGGTCACATTGCGTATGAAACGCGTGCGATTTTCCAGCGACCCGCCGTACCGGCCAGAACGGTTTTTCGCGCCCAGCAGCTCGCTGAGCAGGTAGCCGTGCGTCGCTTTGATGTCTACAGCGCGAAACCCGGCCTCGACTGCCAGTCTGGCCGTTTCGACGTACTGATCCTCCAGGCGTTCCAATTCGATGTCGCTGATGAGAGGGTAGTCCGGTGGAACCCCTGTCTTGCGGTCCACGGCTGGCGAGTGGCAGGCGATGATGCGCCGGGGATGGCTGTAACGGCCGGAGTGTGTCAACTGGAGGGGTTCCAGCAAATCAGCGGTCGAGCCGTAACGGTCGCGGTGCGCCCGGCGCAGTTCATCGAGCACCCTGGCGAAGTCCTTCACGCTGCCCGGGTGAAGCCAAAGCTGTCGCGGGTTGGCGCGCCCTTCGGAGCATACCGACGTAGCCTCGAACCAAATCAGCTTTGCCCCGCCGGCGCCGAAACGGCGGTAACGGCGGAAGGTCAGCTCGTCAGGTCTCCCATCCAGCGTGCCGTCGCACCCCTCCATCGGGTGAATAGCGATGGAGTTCCCCAGAACAAACCCGCCCACGGGAACCGGGCGGCCCAGGATCTGCCTCACGCGTCCGGCATCCGGTTCAAACTTGACGTGTCTAGCGCCCAGCTCCGCCGCGGCGGCCGCCAACTCGTCAAGACTTCTGTAGTGGAAGTGCCGCATGGCTCTTATGTTGACGCGGCAGCAGCAGAATCGCAAACGCCCCGGCCAGAGCCACGATCAATACCACCGTCATCGGCATTTCATAGTTGGGGTAGTAGCGGTCGCGCAGGATCGAGATGAAGTACGGAAACCAGGTTTGTCCAATCGTGTTTACCGGCAGAATGACCGCCATAGCGCGCGCCAGCGAGTTAACGCCGAACTGCTCGGCGGCCATCAATGGGATTAGCATATAGTCGGCGCCCATGGCCAGGCCGAACAGCAGCGCGAAAGCCCAAGGCGTCCCCGGCGGCCGTACCGCCAGCAGCAAGGGAATCGAGGCGGCGGTGATGAAATATGATGCCGTCATCACCCATTTCTTCGAGAAGGCGTCCGAAAGTCCGCCGATCAGCAACCGCCCGCCGATGCTGGACCACAAGATCAGGATCGAGGCCGTGCGCCAAACCGAATTCAACGCCGACTGGTCCGTGAAGCCCTGGTCGATAAAGGCGAACTTCATATGAAAGTTGACCGCCCCGATCGAGGAAATCGAGCAAGCGCTGCCAACCAGCAGCAACCAGAAGGAGTAGCTGCTCAACAAGGTCTTGAAACTGCAAGGCTCAGCTTTGGTTTCCGCAGGCGGTTCCGCTGCTCCATCGGCGTGCAAGCCCATATCGGAAGGTTTGTCTCTCAGGACAAACAACGCCAGCGGCCAGGTGAGCAGGATCATGCAGCCCATGATGACCAGCGCCGTGTGGAACCCCAAGTTTTCTGTAAGCGGCTTCACCAGAAAAGATCCCAGCGAACCAATCAGCCCCACGCCCACATAGAGCACGCCCATAGCCTTGCCGCGGGTCTTGCGGAACCAATGCGAAATGATGAGCTGATGCGGGATCGGTCCTGACAGGAAATAGCCCACTGTGTAGAGAACCCAGATGGCGTAGTATATGGGCAAAGAACCGCCCATGTTGCCGAAACAAACCAGAGCCAGGAATGTCAAGCCGGTGCCTGCCAAGATGAGCCGGCGGGGGCTGAAGCGGGGCACAATCAGCGGCCCCACCCACAACGTGAACACCGCCGCCAGTGGGAAGCCCAAGGTAATGTCCGCCCGGGACCAGCCGAACTCCTTCTGGAAGTAATCGTAGAAAAACATTAAGTTGTAATAGGGGAAGCCCACCGCCAGGCCGAAGGTTAGAAAGGCGGCGGCGGTCATCCACCATCCGTAGAAGATCTTTTTCATCGCGCCAGAGTTCTCCGGAAAAGATTAAAGGAATTTTATTTATATCACAGTGTTGGACTTTCCCCTATGCCAACTGCGAAGTAAAGGCGCCATCACGCGCCCCGCTTGGGGGCTGAAACCGGCTTGGGCAGCGGCTTGCGGGGGAGCATTTGCTCGCGTATGGCCGTGTGGTAGACCATGGAGGCCAGGACGGCGGCCGATTGCATAAGGTCCTGCGGCGGAACGCGGTCATACACATCCATGTTCGAGTGGTGTGTCCGCGTCCCATAATCCAGCGAATCCTGAATGAACTGGAAGGCTGGCAACCCCACAGCGTCGAAGGAGACTTGATCGCTGCCGCCGGTATTGCGGATGCTCACCGTGGTGACGCCCAGGTCGTGGAACGGCGCCAACCAGGAGGTGAAAGTTGGGCGCAGCATATCATTATTTTGCAGGTAAATGCCCCGGATCTTGCCGGCGCCGTTGTCGTAGTTGAAGTACGCCGCCAGCCGGGCGTGCGCCGGGGAAACCC
>CAYSBM010000112.1:7353-8706 GCA_964429095.1 uncultured Solibacteraceae bacterium
CTCCACAAGGCCAGGCGCACCGTGCGGTCCATTTTCAAGTCCAGAGCTTTCAGGATACGGGCCGCCTCCAGAACGACGGCGCACCCAGCTCCATCGTCGGTGGCGCCAGTTCCTCCCTGCCAGGTGTCCAGGTGAGCGCCCAGCATGACCACTTCGTCCTTTTTCCTCTGCCCAGGGATCTCGGCGATGACGTTATAAGCGTTGGTGGTCTTGTCGTATACGTGGGTTTCAACCTGCAACTCCACGCGGAATGGAATTTTCCTCTCGGCGAGGCGAACCAGCCGGTTGTAGTGCTCGATGGCCAGAGCCACACTCGGCGGCGAGAGCGGCTCTTTCGTTTCGCGCGAGCCGCCCCGCGGGGCGAAGACCACACCACCGTCACCGCGAAGGCTGGGGTAGAAGGCCGCAAGCGCGCCTTCTTGCCTAAGGAATTGGTCCAGCTTGTTGCGCGGCAGCGTGGCCGTGGTGGCGGGTGGAGGCATACGTAAGAGCCCATAAGGAGGGCGCGCAGGGCCGGGCTCCGCCGCCCGGGCCACCTCTTCCAATTCGGCATCCGTCAGACGAAACCCAAGCGGCTTGGTGGGGAGGGTCAGCTCCCTTGCCGGCTCGATGAGCACAATCTTCCCCTTAAGCTTTCCCTTCCACTTGGCAAGATCTTCATCACTGCGGAGCGGGGCCAGCACCGCCTCGGCCTGCACCACGCCTTTGGTGGATTCAGTCCAGGCCAGGGGATAGCCAATCAGCGGGGCGTACTGTGGTTGAATCAGATGTGCGCTGAACCGCGTGTAGCTCCACCCACGGCCGAACGGTCCCCACTGCTCCTTGTGGACGTTGGCCAGACCGTACTCCTTCATGCGCTCCATAGCCCACTCGGCCACTTGATCGTAGGCCGGCGTGTTGGGCAAGTGAGGACCATAAACGTCGGTGAGGTAAAACAAGTGATCCATGACCTTCGAATTGTCGAAGGCCTCGGACTTGATACGGTGGACGACGCTGAGATCGGGGGCGTCCTGCGCCATGGCCAGCCATGGCAGGATCAGCATCGCAAGGGGGAGCGCATTACGAAGGTGCGATTTCATGGCCAAACCTTGCAGTTTAGCAGGCTGGGATACCTCAAGCGTAGGGCTGGCGGCGTTCGTCTCCACGGTGATGAGTTCCTTGTGTTCGGTATTCAAGAGAACGGGAAACGAATGAACTAAAGTCGCCTTTTCCCACCGGGAGATGCTGCTTCATCGGAAGCACGGATCAGCCATTGGATCAGCTTCCCGCGCCTGCGCGCGAATATGAGGCCACCAATCAACCCGTCTTGGGGGATGTCAGCGTTCAGACGATAGCCGCGCGTAGGTCACCTGG
>CAYSBM010000113.1:0-2050 GCA_964429095.1 uncultured Solibacteraceae bacterium
CGAATTTCTCTTTCGCCATATGCTCGGAATCTCCTGTACGGTGTTCTCCTGCTAGCTCACTTTTCCCTGCACCCGGTCCACGATTTCCGCGGAAATCGATGCGGGCACTTCCTCGTACCGCCCAAAATGCATGGTGAAGCTGCCGCGCCCCTGCGTGCGGCTGCGCAATTCGGTGGCGTAGCCGAACATTTCCGACAGCGGAACCATGGCCTTGATGATCTGCGTCGTCCCGCGCAATTCCATGCCTTCAATGCGGCCACGGCGCGAATTCAAGTCTCCGATCACATCGCCCATGTACTCTTCCGGCACCACGACCTCCACGCTCATCACCGGTTCCAGCAACACCGGCTGCGCTTTCGCGGCGGCTTGCTTGATTGCCATACTGCCGGCGATCTTAAAGGCGATTTCCGACGAATCCACCTCGTGATAGCTGCCGTCATAGAGCACAACCCGGATGTCGGACAAAGGATAGCCGGCCAGGACTCCGCCCTCCAGCGCTTCTCCTATGCCGCTCTCCACCGCCGGAATGTAGTCCTTCGGCACCGACCCGCCGAAAGTCTCGTCCACAAACTGGTACCCCGAGCCGAGCGGCAGGGGTTCCACGCGGATTTTGACGTGCCCGTACTGCCCGCGCCCGCCGGTCTGGCGCACGAAGCGCCCTTCGGCATCCGCCTTGGAGCGAATGGTCTCGCGGTAAGCCACTTGGGGCTTGCCCACGTTGGCGCCCACGCCGAATTCGCGTTGCAGCCGGTCGACGATAATTTCCAGGTGCAATTCTCCCATGCCGGCCAAAATCGTCTGGCCGGTGTCCGGATCCGTATGGATGCGCAGGGTGGGGTCTTCCTGAATCAACTTGCCGATGGCCACACCCAGCTTTTCCTGATCGGCTTTGGTCTTGGGCTCGATGGCCAGTTGGATCACCGGGTTGGGAAATTCAATGGATTCCAGCACCAACGGCGCGGCTTCATCACAAATGGTGTCGCCCGTGGAGACGTTCTTGAGACCCACGGCAGCGGCGATATCGCCCGCGAAAATTTCCTGGATATCTTCGCGCTTGTTGGCGTGCATGCGCACCAGGCGGCCCACTCGTTCGCGGCGGCGCTTGGCGACATTGTAGATGGAGTCCCCGCTGGAGAGCTTGCCCGAGTAACAACGCAGAAACGCGAGCTGGCCCGTAAAGGGGTCGGTCATGATCTTGAAGACCAGGGCCGAAAACGGCTGGTCGTCGGCCGCCGCACGTTCAATCACTTGCTCAGGATCATCCACGGAAACGCCCGCCACCGGAGGAATGTCGGCCGGCGACGGCAAATAATCCACGACCGCGTCGAGCAGGTTCTGAACACCCTTATTCTTAAAGGCGCTCCCACAGACCACGGGAAAAATCTTCTGGGCCACGGTCGCGCGGCGGATGGCGGCTCCCAGCTCTTGCTGGCTGACATCGTGGTCCTGCACGTACTTTTCAAAGAGCTGGTCATCACATTCGGCCACCGCTTCCACCAGCTGCTCGTGATAGCTGCGGGCCTGCTCCGCCAGCTCTTCTGGGATTTCGATGTCCCGGTATTCGGCGCCCAGAGTTTCATCCAGCCAGACTCTGCCGCGCATGGCCACCAGATCCACCACCCCCCGAAACTGCTCCTCGGCTCCGATGGGGATTTGTATGGGAACGGGCCGGCATTTCAACCGGGTGACGATGCTCTCCACCGAGCGGAAGAAATCCGCTCCCACGCGGTCCATCTTGTTTATGAAGCAGATACGGGGGACGCGGTACTTGTCCGCCTGCCGCCAGACGGTCTCGCTTTGGGGCTGCACTCCGGCGACAGCGTCAAAGACCGCCACCGCCCCGTCCAGCACCCGCAGGCTGCGCTCGACCTCGGCAGTGAAATCCACATGACCCGGCGTGTCGATGATGTTGATGCGGAAATCACGCCACTGGCAGGTGGTGGCGGCGCTGGTGATGGTAATGCCGCGCTCCTGCTCTTGCTCCATCCAATCCATCACCGCAGTGCCTTCATGCACCTCGCCGATCTTGTGGGTCCGGCCCGTATAGTAG
>CAYSBM010000113.1:2060-8614 GCA_964429095.1 uncultured Solibacteraceae bacterium
GTCTTGCCGGCGTCAATGTGCGCCATGATGCCGATGTTGCGCATCTTCTCGATTGGGACCTCTCTGGCCATCGTCTCCGCTTCAGGGATTCAGTAATTTGCAGCCCTGACTCGCTGTCCTCACCACCGGTAGTGCGCAAAGGCCTTGTTAGCCTCGGCCATGCGGTGTACGTCTTCCTTCTTCTTGATGGCGCCCCCCCGCATGTTGGCGGCATCGTTCAATTCGTTGGCCAACTTTTCGGGCATGCCTTTTTCCGGGCGCGAACGTGCGTTGGTGATCAGCCAACGCAAAGCCAGGCTGACACGGCGGTTTTGCGGCACCTCAATGGGAACCTGGTAGTTGGCCCCACCCACGCGCCGGGTCTTCACTTCCAACAGCGGCTTGCAGTTTTCCACGGCCTTCTTGAAAAGCTTCAGCGGGTCATCGCCGCTGCGCTCACGGATCTTCTCCATGGCCTCGTAGAAAATCTTCTGCGCCGTACTCTTCTTGCCATCCCACATCATGGAGTTGATGAATCTCTCCACCAACTGCGAGTTGTAGACAGGATCGGGTGCGATCTCGCGGGGTTCGGGTCTTCTTCTGAGTGACATGGTGGTTTACGACTTGGGGCGCTTGGCCCCGTACTTGCTTCTTCCCTGTTTGCGGTCCGCCACGCCGGCGGCGTCCAGCGTTCCGCGGATCACGTGGTATCGAACTCCCGGCAGATCTTTCACCCTCCCTCCACGGATGAGCACGATGGAGTGCTCCTGGAGGTTGTGACCCACACCGGGAATGTACGTCGTCACTTCGATTCCGTTGGTAAGCCGCACACGGGCCACTTTGCGCAGCGCCGAGTTAGGCTTCTTGGGAGTCGTGGTATATACGCGCGTACAAACACCCCGCTTCTGGGGGCACGATTGCAACGCCGGGCTCGCTGTCTTATAGCGAGGCGCAAGACGCCCTTTGCGCACGAGTTGGTTGAAAGTTGGCACGAACCTTCCTCACTCAATCCTGTTGGCGAAACTTCTCCAAAACTTATGCGGCGAACACCGCCGCAGGATCACGGCGGTGGCAGAATAGCCTTTCCACGCC
Source organism: uncultured Solibacteraceae bacterium (assembly GCA_964429095.1). Lineage (GTDB taxonomy): Bacteria > Acidobacteriota > Terriglobia > Bryobacterales > Bryobacteraceae > JAJFUV01. The sequence goes on from CAYSBM010000113.1 coordinate 3,132, forward strand.
GCTGGTCAATATATTCAGCAACTGAGAGTTGCGAGGGTCACCCCCGGAGTCCGTCACCAGCCGGGCTTTGGCGCCCAGCTCATCGATCAGCTTCCGGTTGCGCGACCGCTTGTTCAAAGCGCCCGCGATTGTCTGTGGACTGGCCCATATTTAGACGGCTTGGATCCGCCTAAACAGCGGGACCGGCCCCCGGACGGCCCGTCACACAACGGGGGTAGCACAGGGGCAGCAGAACATACTCGCCAAACCTTTTCATGTTAGCGAAACCCAAAACTCTCTGTCAACCAGAAGCCGGGCGATGTCAAGACTCGATCAAGATGCCCCCTTGGTTCGGCCGTTGGGAATGTGGAAATCGCGTGACGGTTTTCCAAGCTTTCCACGGCGCGTTATTTTCGCCGCTTGCCAGGGTTACAGAATTCCGTTGCAGTTAGCGTGACGTGATACGGTTGTAACGACAACTCAGGGTTTCAGCCGCGCCAGGGCCGAACTGACCGCGCGGGTGAGGTCCTGCTCCACGCGGTCTGTGAACACGCACACGCTGGTTTCGTAACCTCCGTCAGAGAAGGCTTGCTTAGTGGGCAAGTAACCCAGGCAGCCGTTGGTAAGACCGAAGTAGAACGTATATCGGAAGGGCGACTTGGCGCGCATATTGAGAGCGACTTCGGCGAACAGTTCCACCGGCGCGCCCCAAACGGCGGTATCCTTGCCGATGCGCATCAGACGTACCGGAAGCCGCACGAGGGCGCCGCTGTTTCCGTTGACTCGCAAGTAGTCCGCCAGCTCACCGGGCCAACCCAGGCCGTGCTTGCGCGGCGTTTCCACGATGATCTCCTCGGTCTTCAAGCGGACACTGTTTGAGGGCTTAGCGAGCGCAGCGTTGGCGGAGAGGATAGGATCGCCCAGAAGCGTCTTAAATTCGTCCAGATGGCGGAAATCTGGCTCAACGCTGTAGAGCGGTGCGATGTCGCCTTCGGCGCCGTTGATGAAAAGCATTGGCGCACCCAGCCTGGATTCGACATAGGCCGAGACCACGCCCGGAGCATCGCCCGTAATCAGCAGGTTCTTTCCGCCGAGGACCGTTCCATGAATGGCATAGTTGGCGATGAGCGCCACCAACCCGCCGTCCAGGCGCTCGATGCGCATCAGCCCGATCATGCGGTCCACGGCGCCTTCGGGGTTCTTGCCCAACACAATACGGCCGTCCGGTTTCCGTTCCCGGCGATTGATGTTGGCCGCGGCATACCCTGCGCCTATGTACAAGCGGGCGGGAAAAAGCTTCTCGCGCGTTTCCTTGATGGCGGCGATCAGTTTGTCTTTCACCTGCCGGGCGTATTCGTGGTCGTAATCGTGCTGGTATCTCTCACCAAGAAAGAGCTTTCCGATGCCTGCCGGGCCCAGTTCCGGCGCCGAATGGGTGTGGGTGACAGTCCACCAGACATGGCGTGGATCAATCCGCGTGCGCTGGTTGAGTTCGCGCCCGAACTCGTCGAAAAACGACGGCGCGAAAACAGCAAACTCGCTGGAAACCAGATAGACCTGCGTCTTGCCGTCGTCGAGCGCCACCACCCGATGATAAATGCGGTCGCGCACGCCGGTGGACCGCCTCGCCTGGTAGCCAAGCAGCCACTGGGGCCCGTCCGGGGTGATATCGACCTTTGTGGCGGCGGCGCGCAAGCCGGGCGAAGCAGCCGCCGCATTCAGTGCGGCGAGAAATATGATCAGCCAAGGGCGCCAAACCCACATAGGCTTGCTATTGTACCCGACCAGGTGGCGCTACCGGCCGCGCCGGGACCCGGTCAATTCCTTCACCACGCGGTCAGCACGGTAGATCTTGCGCAACGCTTCCAGGATGCCCAGGTTGGAAACGTGGATACTGCGGGCGCGCTCATCGGTGTAAATAAAGTTGTTGGGCAAGCCTTCCAGGTTGCCGTCGAACAGGATGCCGACGATCTCCCCCTTGGTGTTCAAGGTCGGGCTGCCGGAATTTCCGCCGTGTGTATCGGCGGTGCTCACAAAATTGAAAGGTGTTTCCAGGCGCAGGCGTGATTTACCCTGGACCCAGCGCGGCGGCATTTTGAAAGGATCCTTTCCAGTGGCGCGCTTGTAGAGTCCCTCGAAGGTCGTGGTGAATGGGATGGGCTGTCCGGCGGCATTCTTGTAGCCACGAACCGCGCCAAAAGTGAGCCGCAAGGTGAACGTCGCGTCCGGGTAATCGGCCGACCCACGGACGGCGAAGCGCGCGCGGGCGATTTTGGGAGCGGCTGAGTTGAGCGCAGCCTCCACCTGGTCTTCGTAATGCTGCCGGTAGAGGCGCGCGGGCTTGTCGAGAATGCGCGCAAGTTGAATCATGCCGTCGGTGGAAGCCTGTGCAGCGCTCAGGCTGGAGGCCAAACGCTTTCGCTCGGCGACTTCTTTGAGCTTGCTGGTGGAAACATAGTTTTGGGCCGCTTCCTGGGGCGGCCTTCCGGCTAGCGCTTGAACCACCTCGGGGTTTTCCGAGCCCAATTCCTGCTGGAGGTCGCGCAGATAGTCGGCGAGCATGGCGATTTCGAGCCGATCATCCACGGGCGCGGGCGAATACATTGCACGTTCCATCGCGGGCAGGTTCGCCGCGGCATACTCGCGCAGGCGTTTGTCTTCCGGTTTGGCGGTTTCCATGGCGTAACGCAAGACGCGTCGGGCGATGCCGAACAGATCCGAGGTGAGGGCAGCCCGTGTTTCCAGCAGCATGTGCGGCTTGTAGAAGGCGCGGTATTCAAGGTACGCGGCAGCGATTTCCTGCCAGGCGCGGCTGTATTCGGCGGCCAGTTTGGGATCGCGGCTCACGGCTTCGCGTAATTCCCGTTCCTCCTTGCGCTTCAACTCCATGAGGGAGGCATCGCGGAGCCCGGCGAGAAAGCCGTCATAACGTTTAAAGCTATTTTGCTGGCTGAACAGCAAGTCGCGAGCCAAGCGCGAGGCCTCGGCCGAGGCTGCGCCGAACACCTCGGTGGCGCGAATGCTCGAACGAAGTTGCCGCAGCCAGAGGGGAAAGCGGTAGTCGCGCGAAAACTCGAGTTCGGCCACCGTCAGCAAGCGGCCTGTAGTGCCGGGGTTGCCCGGCACGAAGATCAGCTCGCCCTCCTTGACGCCCTCCCGGCTCCAGCGGAAGTAGCGCGCCGGGCGCACGGGCTTGCCGTTCTCGTAGACCCGGAACAAGGAGAAATCCAGGCAATAGCGGGGGTAGGTATAGTTGTCGGGATCACCGCCAAAAGCCGCGATGTCCGCTTCCGGGGCGAAGACCAGCCGTATGTCGGTGTATTTCTTGTACTGATAAAGATGGTAAAGCCCGCCGGAGTAAAACGAGACTACATCGCAGGTGTAGCCCGTCGAGGCTGCGCACTCTTTCTCCATGGCCGCCATAGCATTCTTGCGGGCGCGGTTGGCCTCCGCGCCGCTCATCTGCGGCTTCACGGCTGACTGCACCTTATCGGTGACGTCCTCAATGTTCATGAGCACGCGCACTTCGGTGTCCGGGCAGGCCTTTTCTTCGGCCGATGTGGCGGCGTAGAAACCGTTGCCGAAGTAGTCGTGCTGGGCTGAGCTCAGCTTTTGAATGCAGTCGGCCCCCACGTGGTGATTGGTAAACAGCAGACCTTCCGGCGATACAAAAGACGCCGTGCCGTGAGTAATGCGTACCGTGGCGGTCCGCAACAGATCTAGAAACTCGTCCGACACCTGAAAACCATAGCGTTGTTCAACCAGCGGCTTGGGAAACTGGTTCAGCAGCCACATGCCCTCGTCGGCGCGCACGGATGTAAGTTCGAGTAAACCAAGCAAGAGCGAAGCTATCAGCGGCACTGGCGAATGTCTCATTGGATCGCACGGCCCCTTTCCAGCAGCTATTGTCTCCAACTGGAGGTCCCAGTGGAAGCACAGAAAATGATCAGACGAGTAAAAATCCTTGTAACCAACACATAGTACAGGAGTTATGGCCGATTTTCGGCGTTGCCGAATTTTGTATCCTGCAACGCGTGTGCGATACTACAAACAGGATTTGGTCAAACGCGGTATGACCCAGTTGGGCGAGGCGGTTGCCCGCTATCAGAAAATTCTGGAAGGTGATCCGTACCGGGATCTCGCCTGGGCCGAACAGTTACAAGAACAGATGTCGGCGCGCAGGCTGGTGGTTGCGGGACGTCCGATCTGTCCATTCCTACGTCCGCATTTTTTGAGCGAACGCCAATATGCGGGACTGGCCAAGGGAGCTGAAGCCCTGTTCTCTGCGATTGACCGCATGAAACAGTTGGCGCTGGCTACGCCGGCGCTGCTGTCTCGCATGCACTTGTTGCCCGCCGAGAAGATGCTGGCGGCGGTTGATCCGGGGTATCCCAGCCTGGCTGTGACCAGTTTACTCGACACGCGCTTACACAACGGCTCGATGCATTTTGTCGAGTACAATGCCGACACGCCGACGGGCCTGGCGTACGCCGAAGGCTTGGCGGAACTGTTTTACGATTGTCCGCCAATGAAGGAATTGCGCAAGCGTTACAAGCTTAAGCGCGCAGCTACGCTGAGGCCATTGCTGCATGCTCTGTTGAAAGCTTACAAGGACTTTGGAAAGAAGAACCGCCCGCGGATTGCGATTTTGGAATTCCGCCAGACCACGCAAACCGTCGACGCCGGGGAGTTTATTCTGCTGCGCGATTATTTCCGAAAACAAGGATATGAGACCGAGGTAGTCTATCCGGATCAGCTCGAGTATCGCGGCGGAGTCCTCCGGCAGGGCGACTTTGTGATCGACCTGGTTTACCGCCGGGTCAAGGTGCAGGAGTTCCTGTTGCGTTTTGACCTGGCGAATCCGCTAGTGCGGGCCTACCGCGAAGGCAAGGTCTGTGTAGTCAACAGCTTCCGTTCCGAACTGGCGCACAAGAAGGCACTGTTTGACCTGCTGACCGACGAGACCATCACCGCCAAGTTCCCGGCAGCCGAACGCCGCGCCATTCGCGACTTCATCCCCTGGACGCGTGTAGTAGCTCCCAGAGACGTAAACTACAAGGGTAAAACGGTAGACCTGATAAAGTTCATCCAAGAGAACCGGCCAAATCTACTATTAAGGCCCAACGACGGCGGCGCGGAATTGCACACCTACCATGGCTGGGAGTTGGACGACGCCGCGTGGGAGCGTGCGCTGCGAATCGCTCTGCGAACACCTTATGTGGTCCAGGAACGTGTGGAGGCAGTGCGCAGCGAATTTCCGATTTACCGTTACGGCCAACTGGAAATAAGAGAGTTGCAGATCGACGTACACCCGCACGCCTACCTCGGTAAAGTGGAAGGTTGTTCGGGCTGGCTCTCCACTCCCGGTTCGGCCGGTTTTTCAACCCTGGCCGGTCCCACTCCCATCTTTATCCTTAGCAGCAAGTAAGGGGCGCGGAGACTTCAAATGAACATCTCGTCGTCGTGCGTGGCTTGCGATACGTTTGGGCGGCGACTGCCCAGCA
>CAYSBM010000114.1:0-341 GCA_964429095.1 uncultured Solibacteraceae bacterium
CGGCGGAGCACAGGTGGAGATGGCCCCGAACTCATCCATGTGACCACATACTACCCGGGCGCCACAGAACCTGAGCGCGCTGTGCCGGTCGTAGTGGGGCGCGGTGAAGACCGGCGCGGAGTGGACATACAGTTGATCAGGAGCACGGCGGTTCAGATCCGTGGACGCATCACCGGCGCCAGGGAGGGCACCGCGGTGGTGGTAAACCTGACGCCCAGACGGGGCGGCGGCGCGATCTATGCGCCGGCCGCGGGGGCCATGATCCAAGCGGGGCAGTCGGCGTTCGAACTTCGGGGGGTGCAGCCGGGTTCTTACACTTTGACGGCCCGGGCTATGGGCGG
>CAYSBM010000114.1:351-8594 GCA_964429095.1 uncultured Solibacteraceae bacterium
GCTGCCGCTGGAAGTGGCAGGCCAGCCCGTGGACGGCGTGGAACTGCCGTTGAGCGAGGGCGCGGAAGTGAAGGGCCGGATTGTGTTCCAGGGAAGCGTCAAGGGAGCCGTGGTCTGGCTGGAGCCTCTCCAGGCCAGAGCGCTGAGCGCTTCAGCGGCGGCGAACGAGATTGGCGAGTTCGTGGTGAAGGGAGTGCCGGCCGCCACCGCTGGGGTGCGCGTCATGAACCTGCCGCAGGACATCTATGTGAAGGCGGTGACGTTGGGTGGGCGAGTCGTGGATGCCGCACGCTTCAACCCGGCCGGCGGCGAGAAGCTGGAAATTGTACTGGGGCGCGCATCGGCGGAATTGACAGGCGTTGTGGTGGATGCCGGAGATAAGCCATTTGCGGGGGCTACTGTGGTGCTGGTTCCGGAATCCGGCGATGAATCGCTCTACCGCACAGCCATGTCCGGCGAGGACGGGAAGTTCTTGATAAAGAGTATCGCGCCGGGCCGTTACAAAGCGCTCGCCTGGGAGGACGTGGAACCAGATGCCTGGCGCGATCCGGATGTGGTCAAGCGCGTGGAGGACCGCGCCCGGCACGCCGAGCTGGTAGACGGCGGCCAAGGCGAGATTATCGTGCAGGTGATTCCAGCCGGCAGAGAGTGAGGTGATGGAATGCCAGGGTTCCTGCGGGGTGTGATGTACCCGCTGGTCTTCACGGCAGCCGTTCTAACGGCAGCCGTACCGCAACAGGTTGACCGTGCCGTGGAAGTGAAGAAAGCGTCGATCGAAGGAACGGTAATGGACGCCGTCTCGGGTGCGCCGCTGAAAGAAGCCAGTGTGATGGCTGTGCCTCCGCCGCCCGGCTCGGGAACCGGCGCTACCACGGACGAGAAGGGACACTACCTCATCAGGGAACTGGAGCCGGCGGTTTACACGGTGATGGTGGCGCACCCTCGTTATGTCATGCAGGTGTATGGCTCAGGGGGAAGACCGGGTGGAGGCATTCCGCTGGCTGTCAACGCCGGACAGGCGATCAAGGGGATTGACTTCAAACTCCAGCCGAACGCGGTGATCTCGGGCAAGGTGGTTGACGAAGAGGGGGAGCCGCTCAACTATGTTCTGGTGGGAGCATTACAGGCGGCCTACATACGCGGAAGGCGGCAGTTCGTGCCGGTCCGCACCGGCAATACGAACGACCTGGGGGAATTTCGCATCAGCAACCTCCCCGAAGGCAAGTATCTGGTAGTCGCGGCGCTCACCCGGCAAGGCGGCGCCAAGCCGTCGGAAGACGGCACAGAGACCGCCTACTTGCCGACCTACTATCCGAATTCGCCTGATGCAAACAGCGCCGCTTGGGTAAGCGTGACAGCCGGGTCTGAAGCCGGAGGCACTGATATCCGCCTGATAAGGACCCGGGCGGTGCGGGTGAAAGGCAGAGTGGGGGGCGCCACAGTGGGCCGGCGCCGCTCGGTGCGGGTGGCGCCGAGGAACCCAGGGATGCTGGAGGCGATATTTTCCCGGAATGTTCCGGTCAAAGCCCCCGACGGTAGCTTCCAGATTGGCTCCGTCACTCCGGGGTCGTACCTCCTGCGTGTGATGGACATGTCCACTCCTCGCTCGGCGGGCGTGAGCGTCCCGGTGGAAGTGGGCGACAAACCGGTGGAAGGTCTAACGGTAGAGTTCACACCGCCACTGGTGCTGAACGGGGAAATCGTTTATGACGGGGGTCCGCACCCGAGGGAGGCGCCCCACCAGCAACGGGTTTTCCTGGAAGCACTGGATGCGATGGGAATGCCGGCTATGGCGGTTGTGGCCGTCGACGGTACGTTCCAGCTACATGGCGTGGCGCCAGGCAATTATTACGTGCGGCTGGCGCCGCTGCCGGAGGGAGCCTACCTCAGCGCCGTCACATTCGGCAATCAACGAATGGACAGCCAGGGCTTGGAGATCGGCCGGGCAAGCGCAGGAAAACTGGAGATCAAGCTGCGGATGGCGGCGGCGCAGGTGGAAGGCTCGGTGCACGATGCCGAAGGAAAGCCGGTGCCGGGTGCTCCCGTGGCGCTGATTCCAAAATCGAAAAACTATTGGCTCTACCGGTCTGCCTCCACGAGCCAGAACGGAACATTCGGATTTAAGAATGTCGTGCCCGGCGACTACCTGTTGCTGGCCGTGGAAAACATGGATCCCGGCGCATTTCTGGACGAGCAAGTTGCCAAACATCACGAGAGCAAAGGCGAGAAAATCACACTCCAGGAGAATGAGCGCAAAGCGATAGCGCTCAAGCTTGTTCCGAAGAGCTGAACGGCTTCACCGGCCTGGCAAGCGCCTTGGCGGGATCGCGTTATGATTAATGTTTTCGCGATCTCCAGGAGGCATTTTGAACCGCCGTAGTTTTTTGGGAACCATTAGTGCGGCTGCACCGGCCGCGGGCATGGCTGCCGGCGAAAGGGCATCTATCCCGCCAAGAAAGGGTCTGACCAAGGAACGCTACCGGGGAGTATTCGCCTACCCCCCTACGCCATTCGCGGATGATCTCAGTCTGGACGAACAGGCGCTGCGCTCGAATATCCGCAAACTGGTACGGCTAGGTGTGGACGGCATTGTGCTGGCCGGCTCGACAGGCGAATTCTATACGCTCACGGACGCCGAACACCGCCGCATCGCGGAAATTCTGGCCGAAGAGACGCGGCCGCATGGGGTGGTGAGCGTCATCGGCGCGCAGGGGCTGAATCCGACAGAAGTGATCGAGCGCGGCCGTGCGGCGATGGAAGCCGGCTGCGAGGCCGTGCTGGCCATGCAGCCGTTCTATTACACGCTGAAGAAGCCAGAATTGATGGCCTTTTGGAACCAGTTTTCCAAGGCATGTCCGGATATTGGAATCTTGATCTACCACTTTGATTGGGTGCGGCAGGAATATACGGCCGAGATTTACCGCGAACTGGCGCGTCTGCCGAACATTGTGGGCAGCAAGGAAGCGCATTTCAATTTCCGCGCCTGGCGCGCCTTGCAAGGCGCGCCGCCGCTGGTCCACATGAGCGCCACCGACGCGGGATGGCTGGTGGAAATGTACCGTTTGGGCGCTCCCGGCGTGGGTAGCGTCAGCCTGACGTTGATGCCGCACCTGGAGCAGAAGACTCTGAAGCTTTGCGGCGAAGGCAGGTACGAGGAAGCCGAGCGCGTGTGGGCGCTGTTCACTGAAGTGGTGGGCAGACTGCGGTCCGGCGCCGGCCGGCCGTACCTGGCGCCTGTGGAACTGAAGGGGTGGGACGACTACGGCGGAGCGGCTCGCGGCAAGGCGCTGGCCGACGTCTTCGGATTCATAAAGGCCGGCCCGCCGCGGCCGCCGTCGATTCCGGTGCCCGCGGATCTGCAAAAGCGTCTGAAAGATTACCTATTGGCGCACTACCCCGAGGCTATGCCGCCGGCCAACTTCCTGGACAGCATTCCCCCGGGGACCAAACTGTGGCCCAGAAAACAGCCCGCCTAAGGAGCAACCCGCGATGATACGGACCCGCATAATTCTTGGCCTGGCGCTCGCGGCCGGCGTGGCTGCGGCGGCGCATAATCCGCTGCTGCCCAGACCAGTGAAGGTGCGGTACGGTGAGGGCAAGATCAAGGTCTCCGAACTTGCGATCCGCTTCGCCAGGCCGGCAAACGACGAGGACCGTTTCGTGCAGCAGTGGCTCAGCGAGCGCTTGCCGCTGTCCGCCCAAGGCGCAAAGTCTCTCACCTTGAACCGTACCGGCGGCGGGACGGCGGTCCCCGGCTTGGACGAGAAGACAGGCCCCGGCTCGCGCGAGGCGTATTCGATCCAAGTGACGTCTGAAGGCGCCGAAGTGCGGGCCAATTCGAGTGCGGGCCTGTTCTACGCCGCGCAGACGATTTTGCAGTTGGTGGAGGGCTCAGGCGTTGGCGCGGGTCTGCCGGTGGGCGAGGTCGAGGACTACCCGGCGCTGGCCTACCGCGGCTTCATGATGGACATGAGCCACGGAGGGTTGCCGACCGAAGAAGAGGTGAAGCGCCAGATCGACTTTCTGGCGCGCTGGAAAGCGAACCAGTATTACTTCTATTCGGAAGCCAGCATCGAATTCAAGGGCCACCCTCTGCTGAATCCCACAGCGCGCTTCACGCAGGACCAAGTCCGGCGCATCGTGGCCTACGGCCGTGAGCGCCATATCGATGTAGTCCCCTGCGTCGAACTATACGGCCATTTGCACGACGTATTCCGGCTTGAAAAGTATGCCGACCTGGCCCCCTTGCGTTACGGGGGCGAGTTCGATCCTCGCAATCCGGCCATCATGCCGCTGATTCAGGATTGGGTGCGGCAACTGGTGAGCATATTCCCGAGCCCGTTCTTTCACATCGGCATGGACGAAACCTACGAACTGGAGAAGGTGGCCAGCCCAGCCGCCGGCGGCGTGGATCCGGGGCGGCTCTACATAAACCATTTCAAGCAGGTGGCGCGCATCGTAGAGGCGCACGGCAAGCGGCCCATGATTTGGGCCGACATCCTCACGCGCTATCCGGAGGTGATCCCCGAACTCAAAGGCGCCGCCATCGCCATGCCGTGGGTCTATGGTCCGGAGAAAGACTACACGCGCCATGTGGCGCCGTTCGCAGCCGCGCGCGTTCCGGTCTTCATCGCCACCGCCGTGACCAACTGGGAAGACATTACGCCGAAGTTTACGCGGACTCTTGACAACGTGGACCAGTTCCTGGCCGCCGGCCGCACCTACGGCGTACTGGGCATGCTGCACACCGGCTGGACCGACGACGCTCAGGTCTTGTTCCGCCCGGCGTTGCCGGCTATGGCTTACGGCCTGATAGCGCCGTGGCAGGCGGCGCCCATGGACCGTGGGGCCTTCTTTGCCGACTACGCGAGACTGATGTACCCGGCATCGGCGGCCGGCCACGTCGCCAGAGCCTTGGAGGCGTTGCAGAAAGCCGACGATCTGCTATTTGAAGGTTTGGGCGGCCGCACGCGGTATCAAATGTGGCTGGACCCGCTCGATCCGCAGCGCCTGAAGCATTACGCCGCGCACCGCGAACAACTGCGCGAGGGGCGCATACACGCCGAGCAAGCTCAGGAGCAACTGTTAGAGGCCCTCGCGAAGGGCGGAGATCCGGCCACCCTAGACAGCCTGCTGCTAGGGGCGCGTACGCTGGACTATGCGGGGATGAAGCCCTTGTTCGCACTCCAGATCGCCGATTACCTGGAGCGTTGCCGGGCGGACAAGGATGCGTCCTCAGTGCGTCTGTTCCTACACATAGAGACGGCAGACAAGGATCACAGCCTTCTGGCGGACCTGGCGGACGCAGCCATGGAACTGAAGGAAGAGTTCAGCAGGAACTGGCTCAACGAGTACACGCGCTACCGCCTGGGCGCGGCGCTGGGCCGCTGGGACATGGAATACCAGTACTGGCGCAAGCTCCAAACACGCATCGACGCGTTCGCCCGCGCTTACAAAGGGGGAGAGCCGGTGCCGCCGCTTCAATCCTTCCGGCCGGAATAGTAGCTGACCCAGCCCATCTTACAGGCGCATTCGCTACAATCGGGTACATGAAGATCGCCAAGTTCGTAACTCTCGCCTGCGCAGGCATGCTTCTGGCTTCGGTTCTGGTCCAGGCCGAACCGAAGCCCGGCAAATGGATCAAGATGTTCGACGGCAAGACGCTGAAAGGCTGGCAGGCAGGAGACAACCCGGAGTCGTGGCGCGTGGAGGACGGCGCCATCGTACCCAGCGGCAAGCGCAGTCATCTGTTCTGGATGAAGCAGCAGTGCGAAAACTGTGAATTCAAGGCTGAGGTCATGACGCGGCCGAAGACCAATTCGGGCATGTATTTCCGGGCGGCCTTCGGTCCCGGATGGCCCAAGGGCTACGAAGCGCAGGTCAACAACAGCGGCGGAGACCCGGTGCGCACGGGCAGCTTGTACAACTTCGTAAAAATCTTTGACCAGTTAGCGCAGGACGACGTCTGGTTCACGCAGCACATCATCGCCGACGGCAATCACATCATCATCAAGGTGAACGACAAGGTGGCGGTGGACTACGTGGACGAGAAGAACACCTATACCAAAGGGTACCTGGCTTTGCAGCAACACGATCCGGGCGGCAGCGTGCGGTACCGCAACCTCATGATGCGCGTGTTGCCGGCCAAGAAATAGCCGTCATGCCGCAAGACCACTGTGGCGGGCTGGGCCGGCGGGAGTGGCTCGCCGCTGGCATTGCGCCGCTTTTCGTTCGGGCGCCAGCACTCGGCTTCGGAAAACCGTCCCCCTCGAACCGCATCACGGTGGGCATGATCGGCGTGGGGCGGCAAACCGTCCAGGTAAACCTGAAGCAGTTGCTGGCCATGGCGGACGTGGAGGTGGTGGCCGTATGCGACGTGGATGCCTGGCGTCTGGAGAGAGCCAGGCAACAGGTTGAAAAGGCATATCAGAAGGCGGGTTGCCGCACCTACCGCGATTACCGGGAACTGCTCGCCAACAAGAGCATTGACGCAGTGATGATTGCTGCGCCGGACCACTGGCACGTCCCGATGTCGCTCGATGCGCTGCGGGCGGGTAAGGACGTGAGCTGCGAAAAGCCGCTGACCCGCACAATCGCCGAAGGCCGCGCGCTGGCCAACGCCGCAGCCAGGCACAAACGAGTGTTTCGTACCGACAGCGAATTCCGCTCGCTGGACTACTTTCACCGGGCGGTGGAACTGGTCCGCAATGGTTACATCGGCCAACTGCGCACCATCCGCACGGCAGTGCCCGCAGGCGACGAAGGCTGTCCTGCGCAACCGGAAATGCCCGTGCCCCCGGAACTGGATTACGAGCGCTGGCAAGGGCCGGCGCCGCGCGCACCTTACACCGAAAAGCGCGTGCACAAGCCGAAGTCCTATGAGCGGCCGGGCTGGATGCGCCACCTGTATTACTGTGACGGCATGATCACCAACTGGGGCACGCACCTGAATGATTTGGCGCAATGGGGCAACGGCACAGACCGCAGCGGTCCAGTGGAAGTCGAAGGGCGCGGCGTGTATCCGCCGGCGGACAGCTTCTGGAATGTGCTGCTCAGCTTCGAAATCCAGTACCGTTACGCCAACCAAGTGCGGCTCTACTACAAGACCGATCGGCCCTACGTGCGCTTCGAAGGCAGCGAGGGCTTCATCCATGCCGAGTACGGCAAGCCGTTCGAGGCCCAGCCGGCCTCCCTTTTGAGGACGCAACTGGGACCGAACGCCATGCGCTTCCCGCTCAAGAGCGACAAGCGGGATTGGATCGACGCCATCAAGACTCGCGGCCGGACGCTGCAGGATGCCGAAGTGGGCCATCGCACCACATCTTTGTGCCACCTAGGCCATATCGCCATTCAAGTTGGCAAGCGGCTGGAGTGGGACCCGGCGCGTGAACGTTTCACCAATCACGATGCGGCCAATGATTACATCGCCAGGCCTATCCATGCGCCGAAGCGCACGTAGCGCGCTGCTGGCGCTGGCGCTGGCGGCGGGGCTGCTGCCGGCGGGCGATTTCTACGTGCTGGACAACTGCGCCGGGCGTGGCCGTTTCACGCCGGCCGAGCAGGCGGCGCTGCTCAGCCGCGTGGGTGTCCGGGGCATCGGCTCAACACGGCCCGGAGCACTTCCCGCGGCGCTGGCGGCCTACGACGCTGCTCGTGTAGCGGTGCGGGCGGTTTACACGGTAGCAGAACTGTCGACGGAGGGAGCGCGCATCGATACGCAGCTCGAGCCGGCGCTCAAGGCGCTGCGGGGGCGGAGCAGCATCGTGCTGTTGGGCATCAACGGCAAGGCGCCCAGCAGCAGCGCACAGGCGCGCAAAGTCATCGGCGCGGTCCATCGCATGGCGGCGGCCAGCGGGCTTGAGGTAGCGCTCTACCCGCACTACGGATTTCACATCGCTACCGTGGACGATGCCTTGCGGCTGGCCGACGCATACAACTCGCCGGCCGTCGGCATCTCCTTCAATCTCTGCCACTGGCTGCGGGAGAGTGGCGGAAAAGAGACCGTCGAGCACGTAGTCAGCCGCCTGCGCAGGTTAAAAACGGTGGTCATCAACGGCGCGGATTATGAGGGCGGCTGGGACCGGCTGATCCAGCCGTTGGACCGTGGCGAGTTCGACCTCTACCGTCTGCTGCACCTGCTCAAAGCCCGCGGTCTGGACGTAGCAGTAGGTTTGCAGTGCTATAACCTTGCCGGAGAGCCGGAAGACAACCTCAAGCGGTCGTGCGCAGCGTGGCGGGCTCTG
>CAYSBM010000115.1:0-364 GCA_964429095.1 uncultured Solibacteraceae bacterium
GCGCACCGCCGGCCAAGGCCGGCGGCTACGATGAAGGCAAGGACGGTCCTTTTCCTCAGCCCCCCCAGGATAACGTTTCGCCCGCCCCAGCGTTTACTGAGCGCTCACGGCCGCGTCTCAGCCGGCGTAGTTTTCAGACGGGACGCTGTGGAAGCTCGACGGGCTCGAAAACTGGCGGCGGATGCCGGATCCGCGAGAAACCCCGGCGGTTTCAAAGCAGGTATTTCGTAAAGGTTGTCCAACACCAGCAGCGCAGCTCCCAGAACGCCGGCTTCATCACCCAGTTCCCCGTAACAGATGCGCAGGTCTTGTGTGGCATGGCTCAGCGCTTGCATTCGCACGATGCGGATCAACTGATCCAGCA
>CAYSBM010000115.1:374-8539 GCA_964429095.1 uncultured Solibacteraceae bacterium
CCCCATCTCCTCCACACTGGCCGTACAGATCTTGTCGCCGGCGCTGGCCGCCTCCAACACCATCCAGCCCGTCACCCCATCCAACTGCCCATTGACGCGGCCAACTGCGCTCGAACTGCCGCCCTCTTGTATCACCTTGCGAAATCTGGCCGCCAGTGCGGCCGAACCCGCCAACGCCTCCAGGCAGCCGAAACTACCGCACTGGCAGGGTGGCCCTCCCTCCATGACGTGCGTATGGCCAAACTCCGCCGCTCCCCCTGCATGTCCGGCCAGCAGGCGGCCCTGGGTGATGAAAGCGCCGCCGATTCCGGCCCCATACTCGACGAAGATCATGTCGTCGGACATCTCTCCAGCGCCCAGGACGCGCTCGGCGACCGCCTTGGCTCGGGTCGCGCTCTCCACCAAAGTCTCGACGCCGAACTCCTGGCGAAACATCTCCCCCAGAGGCACGTTCCTCCAAAAACCGATCAAGGAAGACATAGTCGAGACGCCGCTGCGCACATCCACAATGCCAGGATCGGCCACGGCCAACCCCATGAGTGGCAAACCCTGGACATCGGCGCCGGAAATCGCTTTCCTAACACAATCAAATAGTTGAGAAACGAGGACTTCAACACCGCCGTCCAGCCGTGGAGATTCCCTCACCACGTTCAGCAGGTTGGGCCGCAAATCCATGGCCGCTGCAATGATCCGCTCAGAATCGAACTCGACGCCCACTACATATCCCCGGCGCTCGTTCAGCCGCAGAAGGATCTGCTTTCGGCCCTTGGGGTTATCGCTGGGCCCGGCTTCCAAGATCTGCGAGTCCCTCAACAGTTCCCTAGCCAGCATGGACACAGTATTGGGACGCAACCGGGTCAAACGCCCAATTTCGACCCTGGAAAGGGGTCCAAAGCGCCGCAAACTGGCAAGAATCACGGCTTTATCGTGCTCAGGTTTGGAATGTGCCGGTTTCAGGGGCCGCACGTGCTCATTGTAGGCGAAGGGCGCCATAGGGTCAATAAAAACTGCCGATAGTGTTTGCATAACAAAAGGTTGCGCTCCTGGACGCGCAGACATTATTTGCAAGATGAAACTATATAGTTGACACTTCCTTCTTCCTGTCATAAACTGCTGCACGGGAGAAGTTGGCATTGATGCGCGGGGGTGTCTTGTATGCAAGCGCAGATGGCTTGACGCCCCACTTGCGGTTATGCTAAATCGAAGACAGGATGCCGTATCTTCAAATGCGGCAAGTGCTTCAGAAAGAGGGAGGTTAGTTGTGACACAAAGATTGCAGGGAACACTCTTGGTATGCCTCGTGGCGGTCCTGGCAGGAGCATCCATGATGCTCGCACAGAACGTCACAGGCACAATCGTTGGCACGGTGATGGATTCCTCAGGCGCGGTTGTCAGCGGCGTCGCCGTCTCAGTGGTCATCGAAGGGACCAACATTGAATACAAGGCAGCCACTTCCGCCACCGGGGAATACGTGGTGGCAAACCTGCCTCCGGGCACCTATTCGGTCAAAGCTGAGTTGCAGGGCTTCAAACCCAGCCTGACCAAAGGCGTACGCCTGCTGGCGAACCGGTCGGTGCGTGTGGACGTCACACTGGAACCGGGCGCAGTGCAACAGGCTGTAGAGGTGCAGGCTTCGGCTCCGGTGGTAAATTCGGAGAACGCCACCGTGGGTAACATTCTGGAGGCGAACGTCATTACGACGATCCCTCTAAACGGGCGAACTCTGGACCGCCTGATCCGTATTTCGGCGGGAGTCACCAGCGACAGCGCATCGAACCCTCGGGTGGCGGGCAGCGCTTACTGGGGTGGCATTCAGTTCACCGTGGACGGCGCCATGTACAATGACACCGGCAATGGCGGCGGCGCTTACTCTTACCGCAACGGCCTGGCCACTTTGCCTTCTGTGGATGCCATCCAAGAGTTTAAGATGGATTCCAACAACCAGAAGGCCGAATACGAAGGTTCGGTGGCCGTAACCGTCGTGTCGAAAGCCGGCAGTAATGATCTGCATGGCTCTCTGTTGTGGTTCAATCGAAACGCAGCCTATGGCGCGCGTACCTATTTCAACCACGCTCCGGCCGCCAAGCCGGCTTACAACCGCAACGAGTTTGGCTACACCTTCGGCGGGCCAGTGGTGATTCCCGGCCTTTACAACGGCAAGAACAAGACTTTCTTCTTCAACAGCTATGAAGGACTTCGCGAGCGCACGCAGCCTAACTACCTGACCAGTGTGGCCACCCAGGCCATGCGCAACGGCGACTTCAGCGGCCTGCCGACGATCCTGGATCCTTTGAGCGGCGTGCCATTTGTCAACAACCAGATTCCGGCCAGCCGTATTGATTCACGCTCCAAGACGCTGATTGGTTATGTTCCGCTGCCCAACCAAGCTGGCTTAGGTCCAGCGGGCACACTGAGCAACTACCGCTGGTCGGTGGCCAACATCAGCGACATTAACCGTTACGGTTTGCGCATCGACCACCGCTTTTCGGAGAAGGATAGCATTTGGGTGCATCTGAACCACTCCAAGGGCTACCCCTATTTTGTGGCCGTCGGCTATCCGAATGGGTACGGCAACTGGGCTAACGGCGGCTATAGTACACAGAGCGCCAACCTCACATGGAACCACACCTTCTCGCCGCGTGTGCTGAACGAGTTCCGCTTCGTTTACTTCCGCCACGCTTCCACGCGCCAGGGCATGAACCGCGGCTTCGATCCACGCTCCATTTTCCCCGGTCTCTACCCGGTGTCCTATGGCGGATTGCCGAACATCAACATTAGCAACCACGTCTCCATCGGCGACTACGGTGGGGCGGATCCGGGCGCGGAGCTCACGCCGCAGTTCATCAACAACATGACCATGATCCGAGGCAGCCACACCGTCAAGTTCGGAGTGGACATCGCGCGGCACAAGGTTCTTTCGCCGCCGGCGGTGGCCGGAATGGGCTCGGGACTCGCCAATAACGCCGGCCTAGGGCGTTTCGACTTCAACGGCCGCTACACTTCGGGCGGAGTAAGCGCTCAACCGGCGCACCAGTTCGCCGATTTCATCTTGGGCTATCCTTACGCAGCCTACCGCTCCCCGACCAGCCCCAACCTGCTTTTTGTCGGCCCACGCACCAGCTTCTTCATTCAAGACGACTGGCGCGTTTCCCAGCGCTTGACCCTCAACTTGGGTATGCGCTACATGTACCAAACGCCGTGGTATGAGCGCAACAACACCATTTCAAATTTTGATTTCAAGACCAGCCGGTTGATCATCCACAGCGACACGATGCCCTCGCAGGCCCTTTCGCGCCTGGTGAGCGCTTACCCGATCGTGCTGGCGAAAGACGGCGGTTTCACTTCCGAGGATATGCAAGCGGATAAGAACAACTTCGGCCCGCGCGTCGGTCTGGCCTACCGGCCCTTCGGCAACACCAAGACGGTCATCCGCAGCGGCTTCGGCGTGTTCTACAATTTCCTGCCGGTGTTCATCGGCCCGCGGCAGCGGGGATTCAACAATCCGCCGTTCCTGCTGGCCGAGTCCTTCGCAGCCGCAGCGGGCACGGTGCCTGCGATCACCCTGGCTAACCCGTTCCCGGGCGGCGGCGCGATCAGCCCCAACCCGAGCCTGACGGCGGTGCAGCGCGACATCAAGAACAGCGAGAGCTATCAGTGGAATTTCACCTTGGACCGCGAACTGCGAGCCAATCTGGGATTCCGTGTCTCTTACGTGGGCAACCACAGCACGCACCTGCCGTGGTACAACTACTCGCTCAATTTCTCGAAAGAGCAAATCCCGGGCGCCATCCAGCCCAACCGCCCCTACCAGCCCTGGTCTGATATCCTGCTTCTGGCCGGCGGCGGCAACTCGATCCTGCACCAGTTGCAGGTGGAGGCTGTGCAGCGGTACTCCAATGGCTTGAACTTCCAGATCGAGTACTCCTGGAACCGCTCTCTGGACGATGTGCCTGTGGTGGGCGGCCCGCAGGACCCCTACAATGCGCGCGCTGACCGCGGCAATTCTGATCAGGTCCGGCGCCACATCTGGACCTTCGCCGGCAGCTACGATCTGCCGTTCGGCAGCGGCCGGAAATTCTTGTCCGGAGCACATCCATTTGTGAAACAGGTTGTCGGAGGCTGGCAGATTTCCAGCATCACCTACCTGCGTACCGGCACGCCGTTCTCGCCCAGCTTTACGGCGACGCAGACCGGCTGGCGCGGCGGCAGACCCAACCGCGTTTTGGGGGTGGATCTGTACCCGGCGGAGAAGACGCTGGATCAGTGGTTCAATCCGGCGGCGTTCTCGGTTCCGGCGCCGTTCACCTGGGGCAATGCCGCGCGCAACTTGCTGTTCACCCCGGGCGACATCGTCATT
Source organism: uncultured Solibacteraceae bacterium (assembly GCA_964429095.1). Lineage (GTDB taxonomy): Bacteria > Acidobacteriota > Terriglobia > Bryobacterales > Bryobacteraceae > JAJFUV01. The sequence goes on from CAYSBM010000115.1 coordinate 4,732, forward strand.
GACGCCAGCGTGCTCAAAGACATCACCCTTTACGAACGCTTCAAGATGCAGTTCCGTGGTGAATTCTTTAACATGCCGAACCACCCCAACTGGGGAGGACCGGGATCGAACATCTCTACCACGGCATCAGTGGGTAAAATCACCAGCCGCGGCGATCAACGGCAGATACAATTCGGCTTGAAGCTCCTGTTCTAACCCGGAACAAGAGTCTTCCGCCAGACCTTATTTTGCGGCGGGCCGCGAGAGCGGTCCGCCGTTTTCATTTTGCAATCTGCAAGTCCGCGCAAATACATACTTTCCAATTTGAAAAGAATGCCTTGACTCGCGCTGTAAAGTACCGTACACTTCACCACGGTGGCAGCATTATTACTGAAATGAATAGAACAATCTTACTGGCGGTTTTTCTAACCGGCGGCGTGTTCGCGCAGCCTGCGGCTCCCGTGTTGCGCTGGTGGCAGAAACAGCCTTTGCGAATTGCTGACATCATTACCAGCATGGATCGCATCGACGCCATGCCGGCTGCGGAACTGGCAGGCTGGAAAGCATCCAAGGGCTTCAACGCCGAGCACTTGGAAATCATGGGGATGCAGGGCGGATTGGACGACCAGGAGTTCTACTTCCAGAGCAAGGTAGCCGGACGGGTTAATCGAGATTACTTGCGCGAATACCTCGCAGAAGCTCATAAGCGCGGCATCCGGGTGATGATTTACTTCAACGTGCATTGGTACCGCACAGCTTTCGGCGAGAAACACCCCGACTGGCGGCAAACCACCGAATCGGGCAGACCGCTCGAGGGCGTCTACGACAATGGCACGGACTTTTGCCTGAACACGCCCTGGCGGGAATGGTGTTTCCAAATCCTGCGCGACTTGGCGGCTTACGGAGTTGACGGGATTTTCTATGATGGTCCGATCTACCGCGCCGACACCTGCTACTGCAACTATTGCCGCGCCAAGTACCGCAAGTTGTACGGCGAGGAAATGCCTTCCAAGAAGGTCCGGACAGGCGCGCAATTCAGGCGTCTGCTCGAGTTCCAGGTTTCCAGCATGGGCGAGTTTTTCAAGGACTCCAACCGGATTCTCAAGTCCATCAGCCCCGACATAGCCTTCTACACTAATGGGGGCGTACGCGGCGCCAACTGGGCCACAGCCCGCATTAACCGCGAGTTGATCCAATATCAGGATCTGCTAGGGAGCGAGGGTGGATTCATTAGCGGGGATCTGACCCGGGTGCCGCTGTGGAAGCCGGGGCTTACTGCACGCCTGCTGGAGACCCAGGCGGGGGGCAAGCCCACAGTCATCTTCTCGGCCACCGGGCACAAACCATGGACGTTTTCGCTGCTGCCCAAGCCTGAGCTTCGCCTGCTGTATGCCGCAACCATCGCCAACGGGGCCAACATTTGGATGGGCATGACCGGTTTCGATTTCAAGCAGCCTGAAATCGAAGCGATCGCCGAAATGAACCGCTTCCTCGATAGGAACGGGGCTTATTACATGGGAACCCGTTCGGAAGCCAAGACAGCCGTGGTGTGGTCAGAAACCACCGCCAATTTTTACGCCGGCTCTCCGGCCCAAATGATTGATATTGACCGCATCCCGTCGCGCAGCGCCGTGGGCAACGTGGATGAGGAGTTCTCCGGCATTACCGAATCCTTGCTACGCGCGCATGTGCCCTTCGATGTGATCGACGATGTGACGCTGGAGCGTGAACCGCTGGAGCGTTACGCCGCCATTTTCCTGCCCAACGTGGCCTGTATGAGTGATAAGGCCGCCGCACGGTTGAAAGCTTATGTGGAACAGGGCGGCTCCCTGTTCGCCACCTTCGAAACCTCGCTGTATGACGATACCGGCATCCGGCGCCAGGATTTCGCGCTGGCCTCTTTGTTTGGGGCGAGCGACGAGCGGCGGATCGTGGGTCCGACCCGCTGGGACTTCATGAAACCCGCCGGCCGGCACTGGCTGCTGGAAGGCTGCGAGCGGGAACTGCTGCCCTCGTCCATTTATCACGTGCGTGTGAAGCCCCACGGAGCCGAAGTGCCGCTGCATTTCACCGTGCCGCTGAAAGGGCGTTACGACGGCGTGCCGGCGGTCTCGCCGGATCCCGCCGTGGTGGTGAAACAGACCGGGAAAGGGACAGTGGTTTACTTCGCTGGAGACTTCGGCAGCACGGTGGCCAACTTCCACCTGCCGGAATTCCTGCGCATGGCGGCCAATGCGGCGCGCCGCCTGGCCCCGCTGCCGGTCCAGGTGGGCAACCTTCCAGCCTCCGTTGAAGTGGTCTGGAGGTCGCAGAACAGTGGACGGCGCAAGCTGCTGCACCTGGTGAATTTTACGGGCGAAATGACCCGTCCCATCACGCGGATCCTGCCCGCCCGGAATGTGCGGGTGACTCTGCCGCAAGCAGAATCGGCTTCCAAAGCCTACACGCTAGTGCGGCCTCAGCCGCTGGCGCTTAGCAAGGACGCTCAGGGCCGCCTCAGCGTGCGTGTGCCCCAAGTGGATGAATACGAAGTGGTGGTGTTTGAACGATGAAGCGCATTCTGATTGCCTCGCTCCTGGTGCTGGCCTGTTTGGCGCAAGGACAGGCCCGCATGGACGAAGCCGCGCTTCAGGCTTACTTGAAGGATCTCTGCGACTGGGCGATGACGCTGGACGTGGGCAGCGGCCAGTTGAAGAACACCAAGGACACCCCCTGGTCGATTTTCATCAATGGAAACCTGGCCCGGATGCTTCTGGCCGGCTATCAGATCACCGGCCAGCGTCCATATCTGGATGAGGCGCTGCGCTGGGCCGACACGTTTGTCCAGCAGCAGCGCATCGTGATCACTTCCCAGGGTGAAGAAGGAGGTTATTGGGCGGACGCTGGCCCCACCGGAAACATTTACTTTGGCGACGCCGGAACCGCGGCCACAGCGCTGGCTCTGGCCTGCCGCTTCGCGACGCCAGCCCGGCAGCAGATTTACCACCGCGCCATGGACCGCTATGTGCGCTTTCTCTACCAGGGATCGATTGACGACCCGCAAGGAAAAGGGCGTGGCGCGGCATCCACATGGTTCGTGCAGTCACCGGCAGCCAAAGGAGCCATCGGAACGGGATATTACAGAGGACATTTAAGCCCGCATCCTTACACGGTATCTACGGCCACCACCGCCGCGGCGTTCTTAGCCGAATATTTCGCCCTCACCCGCAAGCCGGAAATTGCTCGGGACGCGTACGCGGCGGCAAGCTGGCTCCTGAGCCTGCAAAGACCCGAAGGCGGCATTCCGTACATTATCGACGGAACCAGCCAGATGCACTGGCCGCTGGCGGTAATGACCTATTGCGGAGAAGGCTTCATCGCCGTGCACACGCTGGTGGACGACGCGGTGGCGCGCGAAACCATTGCGCGGGGCGTCAAACCCAGCATCGAGTGGCTCATCAGGACGCAAAATGCCGACGGCAGTTGGGGAGAAACACGCAGCGACGATCAGCAGCGCAGTCCGGGCGTGCTGTCGCTGCTGAATTGGTACTACAAGAATGTGGAACCCGAGCCCCGCGTCCGAGCAGCCATCGACAAGTACGTCCACTTCCTGCTCGATGCGGCCAACAGCCGGACACATGGAGTGAAAGAACTGGTGCGCACCACGGGTTTTGTGGGACTGGCAGTAGCCGAAATCCTGCGCCCCGGCATCACCTTCCAAGCCGGGCTATCTCCCGCAGCGGCGCCCACCAACGCCGTCACTGGCGGTGGCTACTTCCCGGTGCTGATCAACCTGGGAGCTGATGAGGTTCTTGCGGTGGTGCGGGGAGGCGGGGCGCACATGGGGCGC
>CAYSBM010000116.1:0-1729 GCA_964429095.1 uncultured Solibacteraceae bacterium
GGAAAGACTCCATGGGTTACAGGGATTCGAGTAAGTTGGCTGTAACGAAAGTCCGCTCGACGTGCTCCTCCATACGGCGCACCAGGAAACGTCGCAAATCCGCCGCCGTCTCTTTGCGCCACAAGCGCGGGCTAAGTTGAGCAATCGGCAAATGCATCATCTCTTCGGCGATGGCCCTCGACTCGCCAGTAACCGGCAGCCGCGGCAACAAACCGGCCAACCTGACAGCCCACAAGCTGAAATACAACACAGCAGGCCAGACCGCTTCTTTGCGCCCTTGCGCGGTCTCGCCCCCCAAGTACTCAAGCACGCTGGCCAGCAGCCGGAAATGCAATTCTCCCGGCTCGGACGGCGGCAGCATCTGATCGCTCGCTTCGGCGAAAAAATCCAGCGCTACCGCTATCTCGTAATCACCGGCCAGGCTGAGCGGTGAACGGATCAGCTCACATCCGTCCAAGGTGACCAGTTCCCGGTTTTCCCGCTGGAAGTAAAACATTCGCACCAGCGAGAGGCGTTCCAATCCGGCTCCGAAACGGCTCTTCGGACGCCGCGCACCCCTTGCCGCCCCCCGCAGCTTTCCCTGGTCGCGCGTCAGGAAGCTGACAATCAGATCCGCTTCCTTCAGGGGATAAGACCGCAGGACGATGCTTTCACTTACCCTGGCCGGCATGACGGCGGCGGGTGCAAGTTCCAGGTTAACACAGACGCACGCCGCCTTAGGCGCGCTTACCGCCGCTCGAAGCGCCCCATATACTGGGCCGCCGCCAGCACATGCCCCTGTAGCGTGCGATCCAGCTTATCCCGGCGGGCGCCCGCTGGCAGGCCAAGCGACGCCACGTCGAGGGCGAACAGCTTAAAAAAATAACGATGGGGGCCGTGTCCTTTCGGCGGCATCGGCCCGCCATAGCCCAGGCGGCCGAAATCGTTTGTGCCTTCCACTCCGGCCGGCCCGGGCCGCCAGCCTTGCGGCAGGCTGTGCGTGGAAGAGGGAATATCCCACACCAGCCAGTGTGTCCAGGTCCCGGCTGGCGCGTCGGGATCGTCCACGATGAGCGCGTAACTCTGCGTTCCAGCCGGCTCCCCGCTCCATTCAACGGCGGGCGATACATCGGCGCCTTCGCCGCTATGGAGCCGGGGTATGGTCCCGCCTTCGGGAAATGCTGGAATGAACAGCTTGAGAGGCATAGAAACCTCCTCGGATATCTCTATAGATACCGCAAAGCGTGCTCAAGCGCTTCGGTGAAAAAATACTCGCCCCACATCACCGACTCGTTTACGCCGAGTTTCTTGTGGATATGATAGACGCCGCCCTTGAGTACGCCTTCCCAGGCCGGATCGCCCTTGGCCAGATGTTTCCGCACGAGGGTTCTCACGATGTGCATGGCCGTGGACCAGTAGAAATGGCCCTTTACCGGATCGTGCAGCAATCTCGATAGCCGCAGCAGGCCGCTAGCGGCGATGGCGGCGGCGGAGGTGTCCAGCAGTCTGCGGCTCTCCGGCGGCGCGCCGAAGTCCCATGGTGGAACGCCGTCGGCCGGCGTATGCGTGATGTAAAAATCGGCACATGCCTCGGCGGTCTCCAGAAAGCGCGGATCGCGGCTGTACTCGTAGCAGGTGCCGAAACCGTACAGCGCCCACGCCAGGCCGCGCGACCAGCAGGAATCGCCCGGGACCCCGGCGGGGGGGGTTGGCGCAGGCAAGGGCCGGGTGCCGGGGCGGAAGGGCCGTG
>CAYSBM010000116.1:1739-8524 GCA_964429095.1 uncultured Solibacteraceae bacterium
GGCGCCGGTTTCAGTGGCGACACGCCCTTCGTGCGCGGTGGAGCCGTCGCCGCGCACCAGCACCCGGCGAGTGGTGAGGGAATGCCGTATGGCGACATCCCGCAGCCGCTTGTCGCCGGTCTCCCGCGCGGCGTAGAAGACGATGCCCACGTTCATCATGATGTCGATGAACAGAGAGTTTTCCGCGACGAAGCTCCGCAGGTACTGGCCCTTCTCGCGGAAGCGCAGCGACATGGTGCGTCCCGCTTCGATCAGAACATCGTTCAGTGCCGGATCCTTGGTCAACTGGTACCAGCGGTAGTAGGTCGAAAGAAAGATGAAACCCAGATCGTGCACGTCGCGGTCGAATTTGCGCGGCTCCAGCGGCTTGGTGTAACGGATGGCTTGCTTAAGCCAGTAGTCCTGGCCGCCATTGCCGTTCTCCAGCCGCTTGTGGAACAGCCACATCATGCCCGGCAAGAATCCGTCGCACCAATGCGTCCAGGCCGGCCCTTCATGCTTCCACTTGCCGTCTTTGGTGTACATGGGATAAAAATCCGGGTGCTTCTCGATCAGGCGGCGCACCTGCTGCGCGGCGAAGGCGAAGGCTTCTTCAAAAAGAGCCTTGTCGTTTTCGAATTCGATGGTGATCACGGGCTCCACCTTTCAATAGATAGTGTTTATTATACCTGCACCTGATTTGCTATTATTCAAATCATGGCTGGGACCAAGATCACCGTAAGAACCAACGGACCGCTGCGCGTTGAAGGGGACTTCGCCTTGTGCGACGCCAGTGGCAACGAATTTGGCTTGGGGGGCCGGAGCGCGATTTCCCTTTGCCGCTGCAGCCTGTCCAACGACAAACCGTTTTGCGACGGCAGCCACCGCACAGGGCAATTTCAATCGGAAGTGGCCGCGCGCCAGTTGCCGCCTCCCCAGCCCAAGCCGTAAAGCTTCATCCGCTCAGGGTGCAGATATCGCGGAGGTTGCGGTAGTCTTCAGCGTAATCCAGTCCGTAGCCGACCACGAATTCGTCGGGAATCTGGAACCCGATGTAGCGTACTTCCACCGGGCGCAAGCGCCGGCTGGGTTTATCCAGGAGCGCCGCAACGGCCACGGAACGGGGTCCGCGCTGCTCGAGCACATGCTTGAGGTAGGTGAGCGTGACCCCGCTGTCGACAATGTCCTCAACAATTAGCACGTCCGCTCCTTCGATGGTGTTGTCGAGATCTTTGGTGAGCTTGACTTCGCCGGAGCTGGTCTTTCCGCGGCCGTAGCTGGAAATTCCGATAAAATCAATTCGCGCTTGGCGGTTGAGCGCGCGCGCCAGATCCGCCAGAAAGATACACGCGCCTTTTAAGATCCCCACCAGGTGCAGTGGGCCGGGTGGATAATCGGCGTCGATTTGCGCCGCCATCTCCCGAATGCGCTGCTGGATCCGTTGCTCGGGAATGAGAACACGCAGCGTGGGTTCGCTCCTGAGGGGGCTAGCCGCGGATCGCAGGCGGCGGCTCGGCGGCCCGATGTGTATATGCGGCGCGGTGGACTTGCCTGGAATCGCGGCGCGGAAGGCGATGTAAGGAATCCGCCAGGTCTCCAACTGCTGGCGCAGCCAGAGGCCTTCTTCCTGGTCGGGGTTGAGCGCCACATCCACCCGTCCGCGGTGATCATATCCCAGGTGGCGGTGAACGGCCGTTTCCCCGCGAGCGCTTACCGGTAAGGGTCTGCCGAACCTGTCTTGAAAAGCGGACTCGATCCTGGCGAACACTCCGCCGTTGAACATGCCTTGGCCATCGAATCGTTCGGCAAGCTTCAGCTCCGGGGCGGCCTCTTCCGGCGGTACCTCCACGCCGATTTCGGCCCGCGCCATCTCCGCCAGTTCCCGCAGCAGGCGTGCATGAGAGTTGGCCAGATCGAGAGTCCGGCGGCTTTGATCATAATCGAGCAGGTAAGGAGTCAGCGCCGTCGGCGGCAGTGCACCGGCTTCCACTAGTGTGCGGGCGCGTTCGAGTTCGCTCTTTCGATGCGCGGCCAACCGCTCGGCGGCAGCCACCATCTGGTCGGCCTCATCCATCGTCAGCTCCTCGATTGCGACGCGGCCATACAAGATGCGCTCCAGCGTGGCCTGGTCCTGGCGCTCGCGAGCCTCGCGCTCCAGGTCCTGGAGGCGCGAACGCGGCAGTACGCCGGCCTCGACCAGACGCCGCACTTCGGCCGGATCCTCCCTGCCGGTGCGGGGCGGGCCGAAAGCGGGATACTGCGCGCAGGCTGCGGCGCAAAGCCACCACGCCGGCGCCAGTGTTAGACGCATCTTCTTGATTGTAGTACGATACGGAACAGGAGCATCCTGACCAACCGCGTGTTATCGCACAAGCAAGACCACACCTTGAGCCCGGCCAGTGAAAACTCTCCTCCCGACGCCCCCTGGCACGCCGCTTACCGCGCTGCCGAATCCAAGAAGGCGGTCGGCTTGCGCGTGCTCGATTTACGAGGCGTGACTACCTTCACCGACTACTTTGTGATCTGCGGCGGCAACAACCCCCGGCAGATCCAGGCTATCAGCGATGAAATCACGCTCGAGCTGAAGAAGCGCGGCGAGCTGCCCCTCAGCGTGGAAGGCTATGACAACGCCGAATGGGTGCTGCTCGACTACGGCGACTACATCGTGCACATCTTCGCCGAAAAGGCGCGCGCTTACTACGACCTCGAACGTCTGTGGCGCGACGCCAAGGATGTCACCCCGGCTGAGCGGCGTTGAGTTCATTGGAGCTGAACGCTCCGTTCGCCGCCGTCACCCCACACGTGGTAGAAGATGGTGTCATGTCTCTGCCGAGCCGTCGAGCGTTTCTCCAAACTGCCGGCGCCGGAGCGCCGGCTCTGGCCGCCAGGCTTTCCTCCGCTCCCGAGGACCCCGCAGCGGGAAAGTTCACGCCGCTGGACCTCTCACCCTTGTTCACCGCCGCTTCCGCTGATTGGGGGCCTCAAGAACCGGCCCGCCGTCTGGGCAAAGCTTCCGCTCAGGACCAGCTTGTCCGCACTCCCGGCGGCAGAACCGCACTGCGCGGCATCCCCTTTCTTCTGGGGCCGGAAGACGTTCGCCGGAAGTCCTGGCTTTGTTTGAGCCGCCGCAGCGTTCCCTGGAAAACCACCGGCGTCGAGATCCCTGTCGGTGCGGTGGCGCGGTATCTCGTGCTGGCGCATTTCTGCGACTGGTACGAAAAGGAGTTCTTCTCCGCGGGCGAGGAGAGCGTCGATTTGGTAGGTGAGTTGTTAGCCAACGCGAGCCTGGTTTACGAAGATGGGAAACGGCATGCAGCACCCATTCGCCGCCGTTTTGAAACCAATGCGCCCACTGCGGCTTTTGGCCAGTTGGCCTATGCCGCCAGGCCCCACCGCAAAGACGAACCCAGCCGCCTGAGCGATCCTCTCAGCCACGGCACGCTCTGGGGCAACCTGCAAACGGGCGTCTGGGACCGGTCTTATGGGGGCGGCGACGGGAACGGCATCGTCTGGCTATGGGCTCTTGAGAATCCGCATCCGGAAACGCGCATCCGCGCCTTGCGTCTCGAAGCTGAAAGTGATGGGCTGCTGTTTCTGTGCGGAATAACGCTCTACCACGGACGGCACCACCCGCTGCAATACAGCAGGCTGCAACTCTATAGGTTTACGCAGCCTGAAGGCGCTTCCACGACGCCCGAGGATTGGGACGTGGACGTGGATTTGGGCTTGGTGGCGCGCAAGTATGCGCTGCCAGAGTTCTCTCCGGATGCCTGGCTTGCTTGCCCCGATCCACGTCTCAACCCCGCGCCGGCGCCCGCCGCCGGGGGACGGCTCTACGCCGAGATCAGCGCTACGCCGGAAGCCACCATCATGCTGCGCGAGCGCTCAACCGGCCAGAGGGCGCTATTCGATTTAAGCCGGCTGGCAGGAGCCGCAGGCTCGCGCGTCGAATTGATATACCCGCACAAGACCTGGCTGCACGGCAAAGTAATCGATCGCGCAACCGGCCGCCCCACGCCGGTCCGGTTGGCCTTCCGCTCGCTTGAAGGACGTTACTTGCCGCCTTACGGGCACCGCTACGAAGTCAACACCGGCTGGTTCCAGGATTACGGCGCCGACGTGGTTGCCGCAGGCGCCCCTTTTGCTTATGTGGACGGCTCCTTCCAGGTAGAGTTGCCCGTCGGGGAGGTGCTGGTGGAGATCGCCAAGGGTTATGAATACGGCGTCAAACGGCAACGCTTGAAAATCGCGCCAGGCCAGCGCGAGTTGACGCTGGAAGTGGCCCGCCAGTTCGATCTGCGCTCGAAAGGCTGGATGACTGCCGACGTCCACGTCCACTTCCTTTCCCCCTCTACTGCTGTGCTGGAAGGACAGGCTGAAGGGCTGAACTACATCAACTTGCTGGCGGCGCAATGGGGCGATCTGTTCACGAACGTCGGAGACCTGCCGCAAGGCGCCCTGAGTTCACCGGACGGTGAAACCACGGTTTGGGTTGGCACCGAGAACCGCCAGCATTTTCTGGGTCACCTGGCTCTGATGCGGCGGCAGGGCGAGCCGGTTTTTCCTATGTCGGCCTCCGGCCCCTCGGAGAGTTATATAGGCGATCCCATGTGGGCCAGCCTCAACGACTGGTGCGAAGAGAACCGTTCCCGCGGCGGACTCAACATCGCCGTGCACTATCCCCATCCGACTTCGGAATTGGCGGCTGCCATCGCGCTCGGCAAAGTGGATGCCGCAGAAATCTACTTGTTTAACGACGACTTCACCACCATGCGCATCCGGGATTGGTACCGTGCTCTGAACTGTGGCTACCGCTTGCCCTGCGTTGGCGGCACCGACAAGATGAGCGCGGGGATGCCGGTGGGCGCGGGCCGCACTTATGCTTACATAGGCACCAGCCAGATGAGCTTCGACGCTTGGGCTGCGGCCGTGCGCGCCGGCCGCACTTTCACCACTACCGGCCCCCTCCTCCAGTTCCACGCCGAAGGGCGCATGCCGGGGTCCTCTATCACCATTGGCGGCGGCGGCGCAACCATCACTTGCCACGCCGAGGTGTTCAGCTACATTCCCATTCACCGTGTCGAAGTGGTTTTCAACGGGAAAGTGGTAGCCTCCCGCGAAGCTGTCCCGGCTGCGCGGCAGCTTACGCTCAATGAGGCCGTTCACATCAGCGGTCCGGGCTGGCTGGCCGCGCGCTGCCTGGGTCGGCTGGGACCCTTTGCCGGCGTTCGCCTGGGTATTCAGGCTCACACCTCGCCGGTCTATGTGGCCATGTCCGGCCGCGAACACTTTGTGCCGGAAGCGGGCGCTTACATGCTGAAGCTGATCGACGGCGCCCGTACATGGGTCGACACCCTGGCCATACACGCTGGTCCAGAACGCGCAGAGCGTCTGCGCCGCGTGCTGGCCGAAGCCCGCGCCGAACTGGAGGCGCGCAGGGCCCGCCACAGCGGCTGAGACAGTCTCGCTTTGCTAGAATTGGTGTTAAGCCATCCTCAGATGTCCAGTCAAACGGATTTGTCCCGAATCAGCGTCGCTGAATTCGCCGAGCGTTTTCGCGGCCAAATGGTGCCGCTGTCAAATACTCTTTCCTATTTCTCTGCGCTCCCGCTCACCGAAGAAGAGGTGAAGGAATACCTGGAGGACCCCATCGCCGCCCTGCCTTCTTCCATCCGCCAGGCATTGCCTAAGACCGCCATACTGCTGGTGCCCTACCTGGAGAAGGCAGGGCGTGCCGGCGACATCGTCTCGTTCGAGCCGCCTGAGGAAAGCCGCCTTTCCTGGTCCGCCAGCGTGTCCTCTGACAGCGGCGCCGTCATTGTCCTGCCGATCAAAGCGCTGGAGCTGGGCGACTATCATTATCAGTTCTATTACTGCATCGCCGAGTTGATGGCCGGCGCACGGACCCCGGAAGCCTTCTCCAAGTACTGCGGTCTGTTGCGTGATGAATTGAACGGGCGCGTGCACGGCGAAGTCGACGACCGCAGTTGGCGGCTTAAGCAGACGCTCATGCGCAGGCAGAGCGGAGTGCGCCGTGAAACCAAGATTTTTCAGGAGTACGCCACGCAGAGCTTCATCGACACACTGGCGCTCTATTTGCACGGGATATGCTGCGACATCGACGTCGAGACCGGCCCCCGGCAGCTACCCAGCCGCTACCTGCGCCGACGTCTGATGCTGCTCGAGGAACTTTATCCGCCGCCGGAGAACTACCACGTGTTTCCTGAGGCGGGTTAACACCGGAGCGGTCCTCAGGGCGCAGGCTCCGTTTGCGGGGCCAGCAGTTCGCTCAAAATGCGCCGCGCGGCCTGCTTGCCTTTCTCTCCTATTTCGCCGATGGGCCCCACACAGCTCGGGCATCCTGATTCGCAAGGGCAAGAGCCGAGAAGCTCCGCCGCGCCTTCCAGCAGGCGCCGGGCCAGCCGGAACAGCGGCGCACTCTGCCCCGCGCCGCCCGGGCAGTTATCGTAAAGGTAGAGGTCCGGGCCAAAGACCGCCACCCCGCCCGAGATGTCGTCGGTCTTCGCCACCCCCGGGGCGTGCGGGTCGGCCATCAGTAGCACCGCCGCCATGGGGCGCAACAAGTTGCCCAAACCGCGCAGGCCGGTTTGCTTTTCAGTGGGCGTCAAGTCCGCCAGCGGCTCGAAGAACTTGCGGGGAAAGTGCAGCCAGAACGCCGTGGTATGCATCTCCTGCTCAGGCATGCTCAGATTGCCCGCCCCGACGTTTTCCAGCGTGTAAAACTTCACCTTCTTAAATCCCACTACCTGCGTATTCAACCGCACATCGCCGTGCGCGGCGCGCGC